>JANMSG010001128.1:0-5636 GCA_031389065.1 Acidobacteriota bacterium
CATTTTTCACACGAAGGAAGCCGCCCGACAGAATGGACCGCGCTGAGGCCCACTGGCTCACCTCCTAGGCGCCGCTGGCGCAACAACTACAAGACATTTGAAGATCACTCGACGGCAACGTCGTTTACCATTCAATCGGCTTTCTTCGCTTTTGGGGAAGTCATTGGCTTGGTCTTTTGTTTGAGCCCCTCGGTCTCATGTTGACCATCAATGCGCTCTGTTTCAGGCTGAGAATCAAGTCGCTCGGTCTCATGGGCTGTATAAAATGGTTCGGTGTCTTGCGGTGTAGAAAATTGCTCCGTCATTTTTTCAGCCTCAGTAGACATGGTTGCCCTCATCTCTATTTTCGCGGTCGCTTCGCCGCTTCTCGGCGTGTCCTTGGCGACAGGAGCTTGACGCAGTGCGCTTCCCAACTCCTCCGTCATCGCTTCGTTGCGGCGCGAGGTTGCGGCTACAGACTGTTGCTCAGGTTTATTATTGTTGTCTTTCTGCCGCACAGACATGGAATATTCAGCGTTCGCGGAATGTAAATCGCCTAACGAATACAGTGCCCTGCCCAAATCCTGATGCGCTTCCGGGTAATAGCCGCCGCGTTGCTCTATAGCCTTGCGATAGGCTTCCACAGCCGCTTTCGGGTTTCGCGTACGCACAAAAGCCATGCCCATGTGGTAATGCGCTTCCGGGTACACGCCGCCCGATTGTTTAATCGCTGTCATATAAGAATCAAGCGCCGCATCGGGGTCGCCTTGCCTTGCAAACAGCAGCCCCATTTGAAACTGCGCTTCGGGGAAAACACTACTCTGTTGCTCTACGGCTTTCTTCAATTCGCTCATCGCCTCGGTGTACAAACCTGAGCGCGTCAGCACGCGCCCCAGCTCGAAATGCGCTCGCGGAAAAATATCGTTGCGCTGCTCTATGGCTTTTCTGAATTCGCTGATCGCTTGTTCGCTGCGCCCCATATCGTAGAGCACACAACCTAAATCAAGATGCGCTTCGGGGAAAACGCTGGCTGCGGAAGCTGATTGATTTGCAGAGGCGGCAAGATTTTCCGTAGCGCCTTTGTTAAGGTTTTCCGTTGCCCCTTTGCTGTCGCCTGCTTCAAGGGCTTCGCTAGACAAAGCTCCTGTCGCCGCATTCGCTGATTCGTAGGATTCCGCGTTGCTTTCGCGTTGGGCAATTGCCACTTCAAACTCTTCTCGCGCATCTTCCAAGGCACCGCTTTCATACAGCACGCGCCCTAAATTGCGATGCGCTTCCGCGTCGTGCCCGTTGCGAAGATCAAGAGCCAGACGAAATTCCTGTATGGCGTCTTCAAGTTGCCCGCGCCCGTACATAATCAAACCTAAATCGTGATGCGCGTCAGCCGCCGTATCGCCTTGCGCGATGGCTTGCTTGATGGAATCGGTCGCGTGGTCGAGTTGACCCAAGCGCGCCAGGGCGTTACCTAAATTGCGATGAGCGTCAGGAAAGTTACCGCCTTGCTGTTCAATCGCCGTTTGGTAAGCCTGTACGGAGGCTTCCACTTCGCCTCGCGCATAAAGCGCGTTACCAAGATTGTAATGGGCTTCGGCATAACGTCCGCGCCTCTGCTCAATGGCTTTTTGATAGGCGACAACCGCTTCATCCATTTCGCCTAAATCGTAAAGCGCGATGCCTAGATTGTGCCAGGCAGAAGGGAAGCTTTCTGCTTCAATCGCCGTTGCGCGTTTCAGGCTGGTAACCGATTCTTCCAGACTGCCGCCTTCATAGAGCGCAAGCCCCAAATCGTGATGCGCCAGCGTGAAGTTGGGTTGCTGTTCAATCGCCGCCCGGTACGAAGCGATGGCGCTATCGAGATCGCCCAAATCATACAGCACACGACCTAGGTCGCGATGCGCTTCCGCCATCTTGGGATTGATATTGATGGCAGCGCGCAGACTGCTTGCCGCTCTGTCCAAATCGCCCACTTCGTAAAGCGAACGCCCACGCATATAGTGCGCTTCGGGAAAGGTTCCGCTATTTTTCGAGATGATCGTTTCGCACGTATCAATGGCATTCAAGACATTGCCGTTGTCGTAATAGGAACGAGCCAGGTCAAGCTGCGCTTCGGGAAAATCGGGCTGTTGTTCGATGGCGCGTTTCAGTTGGGTGATGGATTCATCAAGCTGACCCGCCTGATAAAAGGCTTGACCGAGTTTGTGATGTGCCCAAGGCATGTCATCTTTGAGTTCGATGGCGCGTTGCAGACTGCGGATGGAATCTTCGACTTCGCCGGTATCCAAAAGCGATTGACCCAAACTGTAATGCGCCGCCGGGAAATCTTCTTTCTCGGCAATCGCCGCGCGATAAGAATTGATCGCATTTTCGTTATCCTGGGTTTTCGCATACGCCAAACCAAGACTGTAATGCGCCTCCGGGTAAGGTCCTTGTCGAGTGCCTATCGCCGACTTATAGGATTCGATGGCATTTGCCGCATCATTTTTGGCGATATAAGCTGCGCCGAGCCAGAAGAAGGCTTCGGAAAATCCTTCCGATTGTTCAATGGCTTTTTTGTACGCGCCGATGGATTCGTCGAGTTGCGATTTGCTGTAGTAAGCCAGACCCAAATCGTAATAGGCTTCAGAAAAATCCCCTTCGCGTTGGTCTATGGCGGTTCTGAGGGCTTGAATCGCGCCATCCATATTGTTGACGCGATAAAGCGAGCGTCCTAAATTGCGATAGGCGCGCGGGAAATTCGGTTGTTGATTGAGCGCTTCGCGGAATTCGATAATCGCTTCGTCGTATTGATTCAAATCGAAAAGCGTGATGCCTAGATTGTGACGCGCTTTTGCGAATTCGCCGCCGCGTTGGGTAATCGCCGCGCGATAGGCTCCGACAGCCTCATTCAAGTTACCGCTGCGATAGAGCACAACGCCAAGGTCATGATAGGCTTCGGGGAAATTTTCGTTCTGCGCGATTGCCGTTTTGAAAGATTTAATGGCAGGGTCGTTCTTCTGCTCCAAAGCGTAGATGCGACCCAGTTCGTAATGCGAGTCGGGATAATTGCCGCCGCGTAAATGAATCGCCTTATTGAATTCGGCAATCGCCTCTTCGACTTCGCCGAGATTGTAGAGCGCAACGCCCAAATCGTAATGGGCGCGCGGGAATCGCGAATTGAGTTTCGCAGCTTCCTTGTAGGCTTCGACGGCTTCCTGCAATTGCCCTTTGCGAGCCAGAGCCACGCCAAGTCCGTGATACGCCCAGGGGAAATCGCTGCGTTGTTCGATGGCTTTGCGATAGGCGTCTATGGATTCGGTGAGATTGCCTTGACGCGCCAGGGCGCGACCCAGACCGTGATGGGCTTCCGGATAATTGGTCTGGTCAGAGAGCGCAGCACGAAATTCTGCGATGGATTCTTCGGTTCGACCGAGCCCGTAAAGCGCCCGCCCTAACTCAAAATGCGCTTGCGGGAATCGCTTGTTACGGTTTTCAATGCTGGATTTGAATGATTCGACGGCGGCTTGCAAATCGCCTTTTTCAATCAGCACGCGACCCAGCTCAAATTGCGTGTCCGGATAATTGCCGTGACGTTGTTCGATGGCTTTGCGAAAGGCTTCGGCGCTATGCTCCAGGTCGCCGCTACGTGCCAGCGCCAGTCCCAGATTATGCCAGGCTTTCGGAAATTCGCCGCCGCGTTGTTCAATGGCTTGCTTGAAAGCCAGCACCGCTTCTTGAGAAAGATCGCGGCGCAACAGCGAAATCCCCAGATTGTGATAGGCCCAGGGATGATTGCCGCTGCGTTGTTCAATGGCTTTGCGGTAGGCATTGACGGCTTCGGAGTGTTCGCCAAGGCGCGCCAGGGTCAAACCAAGATTGTAATAGGCATCAGGATTTTCGGGCTGTTGTTCGATGGCTTGGCGGAAGGCTTCTATGGCGCCATTGATTTCGCCCGAATCGAGAAGCGCGTGAGCCAGATGATAATAAGCGCGCGGAAAATTGCCAGTGCGCATCTCTATGCTCATGCGATAACTGTTGATGGCTTCATCGAGCCAGCCTTTGTTGTAAAAAGCCAAACCTCTGTCGAAATATTGCTGCGCCGTGTTGAGCGAACCCGTTATGGGTTTCAGAGAGCCGGTCATAATTCAGGACTCCTTGAGTTGAATATACTGCCAGTGATTGATTCAGCGGAAACGAGTTAGGGCAATCTCGTGAGGGAAGATTTTTCGTTTGCCGCAAGTAAGATGCTTGATGACGAGTGATTGTGTCAATCGCTTACAAGCAAATGCCTGTGTCTATGAATATTTGCTCTATATGAGCGGCACACCAAGATGGGGGTCGCTTGGCGTGGTGTCAGTACCGGGAGCGGTAGCGACCGGGTCTACGCGCCGCACCCGGTCGCTACCGCTCCCGGTACTGACCTCGCAGTTGAAGGCAGCGATAGAATAAAGCTTCAATCGGAGGCATATTCAATGAGCATCTCTAAAAATTTATTTGCCGCGGTGCTGAAATTTTTTCCCTTGCGATGAATGATGCCAATCGGCCGTATATAACTTTGCGTAAAATTGACGGCGCGCAAGGTACGCGAACGGATTTCGTTTTCCACAGTCGTTTGCGGCAAGATCGTTATGCCCTGCCCTGCTTCAACGTAATTTTTCATGGTTTCGATGTTGTCGAATTCCATCACATAATCGGGCGTGATTTGATGGTCGCGCAACATTTTATCAACTGCTTTGCGGGTCGGAATGTCGCGCTCGAAACCGATCAAACGCTCGCCTTTGAGTTCGCCGATGCCAACGCTCTTGTGTTTTGCCAGGCGATGCCCCGGGTAACAAATCAAGGCCAGCTGGTCGCTGCGAAAAGGGATGATTTCGAGTTGCGAGTTGCTTGCCGGGTACGCCACGATGCCGAAATCATTGGCGCCATTGATGACGTCATCATAGACTTTATTGGCGCGGCTGTATTCAATGTGAATGTTGGCTTGCGGATAAGCCTTGATGAAATTCTTGACGACTTGCGAAAGTTCGTGAAGCCCTACGGAATAGACTGTGGCAACGCGCACTTGTCCGCTGACGATGTTGCCCAGGTCTTTGAGTTCTTCGCCAAGCGCGTTGTAGCGGTCAAGGATTTCGCGGCAGCCTTTATAAAAAATAAGCCCTGCCGATGTCGGAGCCAACCCCTTGCGATTGCGCTCGACGAGTTGGCGTTCAAAGAGTTCTTCAAAAGCCCGCACCTGTTGGCTGACGGCAGATTGCGAAATAAAATTTTTCACCGCCGCCTTCGAAAAACTGCGCGTGTCTATTAAATCGCAAAAGACCTTCAGAGACTCTATGTGCATAAGATCACCTTGAGGCTGCGCTCATCATAGCGAAGGGTAAAGGCAAAAGGCAAAAGGCAAAAGCGTAGGCGCTTCGCGTAAAAAGGCAAAAGGCAAAAGGCAAGAACAGCGCGAGCAGAAACGTATACGCTTGTCGCCACTCCCCCACCATTCACGATTCACTTTATTGAGTCACCCAAAAACTTTTGCTTCGGTGCTTAAGACATTGGAAATTAAATATTTTGAGGTTTAGAAAATTGAAAGAACTCGAGTAGGGGCAGCCCTCGTGGCTGCCCGGATTTTGCGAAGCAAAATGATGGTTCATCGCCTGCGGCGATCCGGGCAGGGACAAGCCCAGCCCCTA
>JANMSG010001156.1:0-3055 GCA_031389065.1 Acidobacteriota bacterium
TTTCACTTCAACCGTGAAAGCGAAATTGCCGGCAGCAGTCGGCGCGCCTGAGATCATGCCCGATGCCGCATTCAAGCTCACACCAACAGGCAAGGCTCCGGCAGCAATTGACCAGATATAGGGCTGCGTTCCGCCTGTCGCTGTCACAAGCGCGTTGAAGTTCGTCCCTCGGACAACCGTTGACAATGATGAAATGGCGATTTCAAGGGGTAAAGGATTGACCGTCACTGTAAAGACTTTTTGCGCCGCCTGCGCTTGCGAATCTGTGACTTGAGCGACGAATGAAAAATTGCCAATTGCGGTGGGCACGCCGCTCACAGCGCCTGTCGTTGTGTTCAATGAAATCCCTGTTGGGAGAGCACCGTTGGCAATTGACCAAACATAAGGCGATGCGCCACCTGTTGCCGATAACTGGGCGCTGAAATTGCTGCCCACAACTACCGATGGCATAGACACAGTGGCAATTTCAAGCGCCGATGCAGTCGTGCCATTGACAATCATCGTCACGCCTCTTTGCGCTGTGCGCGATTGCGCGTCTTTCACCTCAATCGTGAAGGCAAAATTGCCGGGTGTTTGCGGCGTTCCTGAAAGCACACCGTTGCTTGCGTTCAAGCCCAAGCCGTTTGGCAAAACGCCTGTGGCGATAGACCAGGCGTAAGGCTGGGTTCCGCCGACAGCGCTGAATTGAAAATTAAACGCCGTGCCTTGCGTCACATCAAACGATGAAGAGCCGTTGATTGAAGGCTGCGTGCTATCGCCGGTTACGGTGATTTGAAAATTTGCGGATGGTTGTCCGAATAAGCCTGGACCCTCTTGAAACAACCGCCATTGAAAATTATATGTGCCGGGCGTTTGCGGCGCTTGCGCTGTGAAAGTCAAATCGAGTCGTTGACCGAATGGAATGTTGAAGCCCGCCAGGCTTACGCTATCGCCTCCCCAGGTCGCATTATTGGCGGGGTTTTGCGAGGCGAGGCGCAAGAGAGCGCCGTTCCAGGTTTGCGAACCGGCGTTGTTCCATTTGATATTGGCGCTAAATGATTGCCCGGCTTGAACGCTTGCAGGAATATTTTGCGAGATGAATTGCGCCTCGTATAGCGGCTGTGTCGCGTTGACCGTCAGGGTGAAGGTTTTCTGCACACCGGCGTTTGTTCGGTCTTGAACTTGAATCGTGAAAGTGTAGGTTCCCGCCTGATCCACAGGGGTTCCTGTGATTACACCGCTTGTCAAAAATCTTACCCCTGCGGGCAGCGACCCTGAGACAAAACTCCAGGTAAACGGCGTAACGCCGCCGCCTGCTGCAAACGCCTGGGTATATTCGGCGTTGAGATAAGCCGTAGGCAGAGTAGGATTCGTACCGATGGCAAGCGCGCTGCCGCCCGTTCCTGACGCGGGATACATAAATCGCAAGCCGTCCGCATCATCTTGTTTAATGGAAGCGCAACGTTCGTCGAAATGTGCGGAACCGGCCATCGTCGCCGTAGGGTCTGCCGAATGCCCCAGCCCTAAAGCATGCCCCAATTCGTGTGTTGCGATCTCTTGTACCATGCAATGATTTTCATAGCTGCAAGCAGAGTATGGATTGAAGGAGATGTGACCTTGATAGACTTTGGAAAACGTCACGCCGTTGATTTGTCGCCGCTGGCTTGAGTCCCAATTGACGCCGCCGATGGCAATGATGCTCGAACATCTTTCTGTAGGAGAAAATTGCTGATCGCAATTGTTAAAGACCATGGTGTTGCCGGAACCGTGCGGGTAGCATTCCGTTGTCGCGCCCGCGTTCACGACGCGCATGGCAGAGCCGGGAACTGTTGACCAGGCATTCATGGCTGCGGAAATATCGTCGAGCGCTTGCGGGTTCGGCGCGCCGTCCGGATTGACTTTGAAGACGATAGGTTCGTTGTCATCGGGCTCGAACCATCGCATAGGTAGGGAAGGGAGGATGAAAGTAAATTGGGCTTGCAGATTGCCGCGCGATTCTAAATTTGAATATTCAATGGGCTCGGTTCGCAACCGCACATGACGAAAATAATTCTCTTCAAAGCGGCGGTATCGTTCGCGTGTTTCAAAGACTTTGCTGCGCACCATCGCCCGATAATCGGCAAGTTCCATACGCTCTGTCGCTACGCTGAGATTGGTTTGCGAATGCCTGACGACAACATTTTCGTCTATCGCCGAACGATTGACGATGTGCTTTCCTGTCGCAGGGTCTCGAACAATAGCGAATTTGCCTAAGAACATTTCGTGAACGCGCAGGCTGCCGTCGGCTCTGGTGGTCAAATACAACAGCACGTTTTCGTTTGGCGCAAATTGTGGCATTCCCCAGATGATGCTGCCGCGATCACCTACGATTCCGCCTTGCTCTTTGATGATGATGCGGCGTTGGGCAATTTGCCCTTTGAGAACTTCTTGAACGCGAATCGTGGTGTAGGTAAAAATGCGCTCGCCGTCAAAGGCGCTGGCAACTGACAGGACTCGCCCTCTGATGATGGCTCTTGCGCCGATGATTAAATCTTCGTCATTCGGAATCGTCACGGTGGTTGCCAGCGTAGCGTTGCAGGCGAATAAAATGATCATGACCAAAAGAGATTTCGAGCCGAAAAGAGTAGACAGACTTTTCATACAACCTCCGCTCAGACGAAGCAAAATTATCGATTGATTTTCACAAGGGCTTGATCAGACGAAGCGATTCCTGCTGTTTGGGGTAAGAGTGAATTACCTTACAATGTGGGGTGTATGAATCTGTTTGGGCTAATCCTGCGGTGCAATCCGTTGACGAATATTTTTCAAGTTCTCTTGAGACATGGGGATCTCAATTGTGAGGATTGCGTGAGAAATCTGAAAACCATTCTTTTCGGATTCGCCCTGTAGATTAATTCTTTTCCCCTCGTGGTGTCAATCAATGGTTAAAGAAACCGACAATTCTCAGTCAGTAAAAAATTGCGCAAAAACGACTTGCTAAACATCAAACCAATATCTATATGTGCGGCACACCAAGATGCCGATGTGCGAAGTCACAACCGGGAGCGGATGAGCCCGGGGTTTTTGTAGGCCCCCC
>JANMSG010001162.1:0-9687 GCA_031389065.1 Acidobacteriota bacterium
CATTGGTTGGTCGCATCAATCTCTGCGGCATCTGCTCTGGGCTGACTCGATTGCCTGTACGTCGCAGAGAGCATGATCTCTCTATGCAACCATTTCAGCGACCAGCCGTTAGCAAGAAAGCGAGCCGCCAGATCGTCTAGCAGTTCCGGGTGTGTAGGCCGATCACCCCGATCGCCGAAATCGCTGGGGGTGCCGACCAAATGGCTGCCAAAATGCCAACCCCAGACCCGGTTGACGATGACACGTGCAGAGAGCGGTGCGGCATCGGTCAGAATTTTCTCTGCCAACTCCAGCCGGCCCGAGCCTCTCTTGAAAACCTGATCCGGGTTCTTCGACAAAACTGTTAGGAATCGCCTGGGAGCAATTTCTCCGGGTGATGTGGAACTTCCGCGCGCAAAGACCGGTAGGTCGCGCACCTCTCCAGGCTTTGCAACAATCGAAGTGAAGTCCGGATGCGAGCCATCCGACCACATTGCCGCGTCATGTACCGCATTGATAAACGGCGCATTCGGATCTTCCTCTTTTTTGTTGCCGTCATCGCCATCCGGTTTGGGTGCTCCGATCTTGGCAATGGTTTCTGTAAGTTCCGGGTAACGCTCTTTCACAGCGTTCATCTCTTCCTTGAGCGAGGCCATTTCCGCCCGGCATTCCTCGGCCTTCTTGCGGGCTTCGTTCTGGTCAAGCCCTTTTTCTTTCGTCAGGTAATTTGCGAAGGATGCCAACTCCGTCACGCGCTGCCGCGCAAAAAGGTAGCGCGTCTCGGTCGCCGCATCTACTTCTCTGAGCGGCCTGACCGCCGGTGATGTGGACGCAAATACACCCGCCAGAGCGTAATAATCTTTCTGGGAGATCGGATCGAATTTGTGGTCGTGGCAGCGCGCGCAGGCTATCGTCAGCCCCAACATCCCCCGTCCAATTGCATCCACGCGCTCGTCCCATTCCTCCAACAGCAGGTTATCAATCAACTCCTTCCCCAACATCTTCTCTTTCCACTCGGAAGGCGCCATCCCCAGATAGCCCAGGGCGCGCAGCCCCTCGCGCGAAGTGCCTGGCAAATGATCGGCGGCAAGTTGCTCTTTGATAAAGCGGTCGTAAGAGATGTCTTTATTGAGAGATTCGATAACCCAATCGCGATACCGCCACGCATAAGGATAGGCCTGACGGTTGCCACCGGTGTCGCCATTTTCTGCATAGCGCGCTACGTCGAGCCAATAACGGCTCCAGCGTTCGCCATAATGCGGCGAAGCCAGCAAACGGTCGAGCAGCTTTTCATAGCGTTTCGGGTCCGTATCTTTCACAAAACTCTCAACCTCTTCGTAGCTGGGTTTTAATCCCAAGATGTCCAGATACGCGCGGCGGATCAGAGTGCGTGGGTCGGCCTCTGTAGAAGGCTTCAGCCGGTTTTTTTCCAACTTGGCAAGGATAAAACGGTCGGTCTTGGTACGCGGCCAGGAAGCTTGTTTGACAGGCGGGGCAGGCAGCACACGAAGCGGCTGAAAAGACCACCACTGCCGGCCTTGCTTGAAATCAATCTGGCGCGCTTTGGCGGTGGCGCTCGTTTCCGCGGTTTGTGTTCGCGGGTCTGGGGCACCCGCCGCAATCCATTGTTCAAAGTCTGCAACCACTGCGTCTGGGAGTTTGTCAGTAGGCGGCATCTTCAGACGCAAGTCGTTATAGCGAAGGGCGCGCAGTAGAAGGCTTTCAGCAGGCTTTTTGGGGACAATCGCCGGTCCTGAATCGCCTCCTTTGAGCAGCCCCGACCGGGTGTCCAGAACCAGCCCACCCATCGGGGTTTTCATCTTTGAAGAATGGCAGCCGTAACAATGGTTGGCGAGGACAGGTCGAATCTTCTTCTCAAACAACTCGTAGTCGGTGGATTGAGCGCTCAATGCCCAGGCGGTAAAGGTCAGCAAAAATAGCCAGATGAGCGTCATTTTGAATTTCACACGCGTCATCACACCTCCCTTCGCACACTGAAATCTTCGCCCCTTTTGGGTCAGGCGTCAGGTTAACAGATCGTTGCTACTTCGTCAGTTCTACTGATATATCACAAGAAACTAAAGGCCTGCAATGTGAAGCTCGCACATAGAGAGGTAAAATAAGCTCGCTAAATAATGAGCGAAATCATGAAGGTGAACGTGGGAAACGGAAATGTTTATAACCGAGATAAATTAGCAGGCCGATGACAGCGGCAATTGCTGAATCTCTGGCATCTTGCCAGGTCGCATTTGACAGCAACCACGCAATTAAAAGCAAGGTGAAGATGGAAACGACAACACCCGCAGGTGTTGTAAACATTGCGGCGGGCGCGTTCGCTTTTCTGCGAAGCATAATCAACGCGGCGCAGGTTGCCGCATAAGCCAGCAGCCTGGCAATGACGCTCAAATTGACTTGCTTTACAAAAGTGCTCCCTAACGTGAAGGTCAACATCACTGCGGTTGTCGCTAAGATGGCGATGTGCGGCGTGCGAAATTTTTTGTGTGTAGCGGCGACGATGTGCGGCAATTCGTTGCGCTCGCCCATGGCGAAAACCAGACGCGAGGCCGCCAATATCAAAACATTCAAATTGCCTATGATAGAAACCAGGACGCCTGCGGTAATGATTGCACCGCCGGCTCTGCCTAAAAAAACAGTTCCCGCATCGGCAATCGGTTTTGCTGAATTGGCAAGATCAGGCAAGGTGCCTATGCAGACGACTTGAATCGAAAGATAGAGAATGGCGACGACGATGATTGCAGTGATTAAAGCCATGGGGAGATTGCGCTGTGGGTCTTTTACTTCGCCTGCGGGAATGACCGCCATCTCGAAACCCGAAAAGGCATAAACCATCGTCAACACGGATGCCGAAAATGTTTTGTAGCCGAGTTCTGCCGTGAAAGAAAAGTTTTGCGGACTGATGAAAAAAACGCCGACAGCGATGAACAAAACGATGGGAATCAATTTGCCTATGGTGAAGATGTTGCTGACGCGCGCCGTGTCACGCACGCCTATGATGTTGACTAGAGTGAGCAGAGAAACAACCGCGATGATGATGGTGTTGCGCCAGACGGGCTCTGTCGCCGATGGCAGGAAGTACGCCAGATAATCAACAAAGAGATTGAGATTTGCGGCAAAGGCCGTAAGCCTGGCAAGCCACATCAGCCATCCGACTTCAAACCCGACGATGGGGCTGAAGGCGACACGCGCATAGAGGTAAGGTCCGCCCGTATCTTTGAAGCGACTGCCGACTTCGGCAAAGCAGAGAATGACGAGGGCAACAACGATGGCGCAGGCGACAAAGGCATAGAGGCTATAGGTCCCTATGAGGGCGAAGACTTTTGAAGGCAGCCCGAAAATCCCTGCGCCGATGATGCCGTTAATAGCGACCGCAACTAAATCCCAGCGGCGAATGCCTCTGACGAGCCCGGTATCATTGGTTGTTTGATTCATTAATTTTTAAGGTGTTTGAGTCGTCGTTTTTTTCTTGTGATGGAGTTGCCACGGGCTTTGCCTTGCCAAGCGAGAGGCACAAACGGCGCAACTGCGAAACACGCTTGAGCCTGGTCGTCACGGCTTTTGCTGACATATCAACTTTCATCTTCAACCTCTTTCAAAGCTTCAATATCGGCGAGGTCTTGCTTGCTTCTGCGAAAAGACTTCAATGCAATCAATCCTTCACGCGACACAACTTTAATTTTTCCGCCTTCCCATTCCACTTCTGTTCGAGAAGTCCAAACATTTTCGATTTGCGGCGTGACTAAAAGCAAATCAAGCATCAACGCATCGCCCGCATCTGGATCAAGCTTCGAGAGGCGACGGATTTCAACAGCGCCTTTTGAAAAGGTCATAGGCAATGCTTCGATAGTGTAGCCAAAACTTCGCGCAATGCTTTTTATTTCTTCTAAAGATTCGCGATGAATCAATAAATCAATATCAATTGTCGTGCGAAAGAAACCATGTACAGCCATAGCCAAGCCGCCGCAAAGCGCATATTCAATCTTGTGAGTATTGAAGGCAGATATTAAAGCTTTGAGTTCTTCATAAAGGTCAAGCATACACCTCTTTCCTCAAGCAATCTTTCTGAGTCCCCAGCGGTAGAGCACTTTCATGATGGTCTTAAATCTGCCGTACCAGGTTTCCGTATAGGGATACCACCACATATTGGATTTCATAGGGAACAAATCCCAGTTGATGTGTTTCATGCGGACAAACTCGAACATTCCGGCTTTGCCGTGTGTGGTGCCCAGACCGCTCTCTTTGACGCCAAACCAGGGAGTCTGCGCCGCGCCGTTCGTATACACCGCGTCGTTGATAATCACCGTGCCCGCTTCTATGCGTTTGGCGATGCGACGACCGCGCTCGTTGCTCGAAGTCCACACAGACGCCAGCAATCCGTAATTTGTGTTGTTGGCTTCGTGGATAGCTTCTTCTTCGTCTTTGAAAATTTTTATCGGCAGCAGGGGACCGAAGGTTTCTTCATTCATCACTTTCATGTCGTTGGTCACATCAACCAACACGGTAGGCTCGAAGAAGTATCCGCCCAGATCTGTGCGGCGGCGACCGCCGGTTAAAACTCTTGCGCCTTTTGCCACGGCGTCTGCGACCTGGTCTATAACGATGTTCAATTGCGTCTCATTGATGAGTGGACCCATATCCGTAGAGAAATTTGCGTCAGGCGCACCGATGCGTAATTTTTTCACTTCTTCGACAAGCGCAGGAATAAAGCGGTCAGCAATCTTTTCGCTGACATAGAGTCTTTCGACGGAGGCGCAGATTTGCCCGCAATTGGCAAACGCGCCCCACACAGCGCCTTTCACGGTGCGCTCAAACGGCGCATCTTCGCAAACAATCATAGGGTCTTTGCCGCCCAGTTCAAGCACGACGGGTAAGAGGCGTTTGGCGGCGGCTTCGGCGATGCGTTTGCCTGTGCGAACCGAACCTGTGAAGAAAATTTTATCAACGCTTGCATCAACCAACGCCGCGCCTGTCGAACCGTCGCCTTGCACGACTTCGATAACGCCGTCGGGAAATCCTGCGGAGGCAAACAACCGGCGTATGAAATCACCGGCGAGCGGCGTGTATTCGGAAGGTTTCAAGACGACAGTGTTACCAGCCATCAAAGCCATCACCACTTCGCCCATCGAAATCGCAAAAGGAAAATTCCAAGGCGTAACTATACCGACGACGCCAAGCGGTTCGTAGGTGATCATCGAACGCTTGTTGCGAAAGACCGCAATGCTGAAGCGTTCGTCGCGCAAAAGCTTTTCGGTTTTCGAGGCGAAGTGGCTCATCAAATCGCAAGTGGGAAACACTTCTGTGGAGAGCGCTTCAAAATTCGGCTTGCCGGTTTCATCCGAAAGAATTTGGATGATTTCATTCTGGCGATCATAGAGCGCGCGGCGGGCTTTCAAAACATAGCGCGCGCGATTGCGATAACACAGCGCCGCCCAGGCCGGTTGTGCGGCACGAGCCCGCGCTACGGCCGAATTGACATCTGCGCTTGAGGCAACGGGGAATCGCGCAATCTCTTCAAGCGTTGCAGGATTGATGGAAACGATTTCCGACAAACGCACATCGGTTGGCGAAAGTTTTGCAGTCATACATCCTCCGTAAAATCTGTCTGGAGTCTGCAGTCCGGTGTCCGGCGTCAATTATGATGAGAACAAAAGAGAGTTTCAAACGATTCGATTTAAACTGATAGGCTTGATCGATTCACGATCTTGCCGAGGCAGACACCGGACACCGAACTTCAGACTATAGACCTATTAAATCGCCTGGTGAGTCAATCACAAAATCCGGCGATGTGGCAAGCAGTTTCTCTGTGTGAGGCCCTCCCCAAAGGGCTGCCGCCGTGCGAATGCCTGCGGCGTGTCCCATCAAAATATCGGCAGCGCTGTCGCCTATGACGATGGAACGTTGCGGATTTGCATGTAATTCATCAAGGGCTCGCAGCAAGCCTTCCGGATGAGGCTTGACGTTTTCAACATCATCGCCCCAAACCGTGTCGCGGAAAAATTTGCTGAGTCCCGTTGACGCCAATTCTTTGATGCCTGCGCGTCTGGGCTTGAGCGATACCAGCCCGATGATAGAGCCCTGCGCGCTCAAATGTTCGAGCAAATCGGCGATGCCATCGTAAGGGGTGACGTGTTGATGATGGTTGTCGTAGTAAAATTCTTCAAAGCTCGCCATCATCTCGTCGAGCATCTCTTCGCCGTAACATTTCAGTATGTCCGGGGGAGTAAGATTCATGTGCCAGAATTTTTTGAACTCCTCGTCGGTAACTTCAACGCCGGTGTGCAACCTGATCGAATGGCGAAATGATTCCAGGTAAGCAGGCGCAGAATGAACCAGCGTTCCGTCAAAATCAAATATAAAGCAATTAAAGGTCATCAGTTTGTAATGTTTTGTCGTTTGTGATTTATGGCAAAAGGTTTGCTACTGCGACTGCCAGGTTTGCTGCGAGAGGTTTGATTGACTCTAGTTCGGTCAATGTTATGACTTCAGGGAATTCATAATCAAAAGGGGTTGGGAAAACTCTTTTGGGTTGGCGATAAACTTCCAGTTGTCTTTCAAATAAATTGATTATCCAATAGTCTGCGATCCCGGCTTTCGCATAAACACTCATTTTCTCTTGGTGGCAATAGGTTGAATCATCCTGCGCTACTTCAACAACAAGCGCAGCCATGTGCGGATGAGCATCTTTGTAATCCCGTGGATTTCCTGCAATCACTGCAATATGTGGCTCCAGTTCAGAATGTTCACTCAGGCGCAAAGGACAACGCGACATGATGAAGAATCCTTCTTTAAAAACTTCACGGAGAGTGTCAGTCGTTAAGGTTATAGCAGTCGCCCCCAACCTACTTGGAGTAGGGATTTCGATTATTTGTCCGTCAATTAATTCCATACGTTTGCCTTCAAACATCCCTGCCTCGTACATCTCGTAATAATCATTGACCGTCCAGCGATACGCTTTAGGGATTTGGGTTGTTTTCATTACTACAACCTACCTTACTCCGCTATACGTTGACTGGCGCGTTCCTCGAATTGGCCCATGGCGCGAAATTTTTTGTAGCGCAGATCAACGCGCTCTGTAGCGCTCAAATGGCGAACGGCATTCAAAGACTCTGTAAGACTTTCGTCCAACAATTCCGAAGCCTTCTTTTCATCCGTGTGCGCGCCGCCTTTCGGTTCCGGCACGATCCGGTCTATCAAGCCAAACTCCAACAAATCTTTCGCCGTCAGTTTTAAAGCTTTCGCAGCCTGCTCGGCATACGAAGCGTCGCGCCACAAAATTGACGCGCAACCTTCGGGCGTAATCACCGAGTAGATAGAGTTTTCAAGCATCAACACTTTATCGCCTACGCCGATTGCCAGAGCTCCGCCCGAGCCGCCTTCGCCCGTGACGGTGACGATGACAGGGACGCGAAGTTTCGCCATCTCGCGCAAATTGAAAGCGATGGCTTCGGCTTGCCCGCGCTCTTCGGCATCTATGCCCGGATAAGCGCCGGGCGTGTCTATGAAAGTGAAAATCGGACGATTGAATTTTTCCGCAAATTTCATCACCCGCAGAGCTTTGCGATAGCCTTCCGGTTTCGGCATACCGAAATTTCGTAACTGGCGTTGTTTCATGGTGCGACCTTTTTGATGACCAATCACTACGCAAGGCTGGTCGTGAAATTTGGCAAAGCCAGCAATCATCGCGTTGTCATCCCCAAACCGGCGGTCGCCATGAATTTCTACGAAGTCTGTAAAGAGCAATTCAATATAATCGAGGGTGTAGGGGCGCTTATCGTGTCGCGCTAATTTCACGCGCTCCCAAACGCTTGGCGTGTGCGTGTCTGAGGTGAGGTTCGCTTCTTCCGATTCCGATATGCGGCGACGAATGTCGCTTATCGAATCGTCGTCGGTTGGTTCTAATTTCATTTTCTTTTCAGCCATAGATAAAATCTGAGTGATTCTTGAAAGGTGACAACCACAATGCGCTTTTCACCTCTCCTCACTCTTACCTGCCAGGCAGGTAATTTTCTTCCTTGATTATTTCGTTGTAGTCCGCAATCACGGTATTCCAGTTTTCTAAATCTTTCTTCGCATGTTTAGCTTCCCGCCACCTGGAAAAGACTTGATAGGTTCGAGGACTAAAGGCAACCAGGAACAGTACGTAGAAAAGTGCAATCCATAAGCCCACCTGCGGCAAGAAAATCTTATACACAACGCCTGCAAGGATGGTAGAAACAATGTGGAGTTGCACCAGTTTGACAAATTGTGTCTTCGCCTCATCAACTTTCGTTTGAACTTTCTCGCGCTCAATTTCCATGATGACCTGCCGACGCAGGTGAGAATCCAAATCAAGTGGGAACAGATGTTCTTCCATAACGCAACACCCCTTTGAGATTACTTTTTCCTGTTTAACGGATTTGTGATTCTAAAACAAAGCCATTATTATTGACACTCCTTGCGCGTCGTTGTTACATTGCGCAGCGTATCATACAGCACTTTTATTCAGATAGGAGATTACAATTCATGGCAAGTTTCAATGGTATAGAAGTTCCCGCTGAGGGTCAAAAGATTACTGTAGATGGGGGGAAACTCAATGTCCCGGACAGTCCTGTGATTCCTTACATAGAAGGCGACGGTACAGGGCGCGACATCTGGCAAGCTTCTCAGCGCGTCTTCGATGCGGCAGTCGAAAAAGCCTATGGCGGCAAGCGTCGCATCGTCTGGTACGAAATATTTGCCGGCGAAAAATGCTTCAACCAATTCGGTGAATGGTTAACGGATGATTCAGTGAAAGCCATCGCCGAATACGTTGTCGCCATCAAAGGTCCTCTGACCACGCCCGTAGGCGGCGGCATTCGCTCGCTCAACGTGACCTTGCGTCAGGTCTTGGACCTCTACGCCTGTGTGCGTCCCGTGCGGTATTTCCAAGGCGTGCCTTCGCCTGTCAAAGCTCCTGAAAAAGTTGACATCGTGATTTTCCGCGAAAACACCGAAGATGTTTACGCCGGCGTTGAATTCCCTTCAGGGAGCGAACGCGCTACAGAAATTATTTCCTTGCTCAACGACAAGTATGGCTACAAGGTTCGCACAGACAGCGGCATCGGCATCAAGCCAATTTCGCCTACGGGCACGAAGCGTCTGGTGCGCCGCGCCATCAAGTACGCGCTGGAATACAAGCGCCCGTCTGTGACCTTGATGCACAAAGGCAACATCATGAAATTCACCGAAGGGGCGTTTCGCGATTGGGGCTATGAGCTTGCCAAAGAAGAATTCAGAAACGACACCGTCACCGAGCGCGAGACCTGGATTCTGGACAACTACGACAAAAACAACGGGCTGACGGGGGAAGCAAACGCGCGAATGATCGAGCCCGGATTTGAACAAATGTCCGAAAAACAACGCGCCGAAGCGGTCAAAGAAGTCGAAGATACACTGGCGGCGATTGGCGCGACACACGGCAACGGTGCCTGGAAAGCGAAGTTGTTAATTAAAGACCGCATCGCCGATTCGATCTTCCAGCAAATTCTGACGCGCCCGGACGAATACGATGTGGTAGCGACTCCGAACTTGAACGGCGATTATTTTTCAGATGCGGCAGCGGCGCAGGTCGGCGGCTTGGGGATGGCTCCCGGAGCAAATATTGGTGATAACGCAGCCGTCTTTGAAGCGACCCACGGCACCGCGCCCAAGTATGCAGATAAAGATGTCATC
>JANMSG010000027.1:0-11122 GCA_031389065.1 Acidobacteriota bacterium
ATAGAAATGAGAAGTTTCTTGCAAACCTTCTCTTGTCTTTACCCCAACCCGAAGCGGAGTGAACTCGCTGACTTGTGCGCTCTGCGGCATGAGCTCGGCAAGTTGCAGTAACCCTCTATCGGTAAATACTAGGGTGTCACCTTTCAGGCACTTGCCTCCCATGTTGGCGCCAGTGATGATTAACAAACGGTCTGTTGAATTGTTCAAATATGTATCGTTTGGAATGAAGCGTTCGCCCATTGCTTCAATCACCGGATGGCGACCCGTGCGAATGAAAAACTCATCGTCTTCGCCGAGTGTCGGGCGGCAATAATTTCTTCGCGCCGCAACCTCCGCCAGCGAAAGTAATGCATCAAGCATAGCGATGGCTTGCGCTACGGCTTGCACGCGGCGCGTTTGAATCGCCACGACCTGGCGAATCTCTGAGAATATCTCCTGCTCGATTTCGCAGATCCGTTCTTCCGCGCCTAAAACTTTCTGCTCGTACTCTTTCAACTCTGGCGTGGTGTAGCGCTCGGCATTGACTAAGGTTTGTTTGCGCTCGTAATCAGCCGGCGTGTTTCGCATATTCGCTTTGCTGATTTCGATGAAATAGCCGAATACATTATTGAATTTTATTTTCAGCGTAGAGATGCCTGTGCGTGTGCGTTCACGCGCTTCGATGGCGGCGATGAACCCTTTGCCGGATGTTGATATGCTTCGCAATTCATCCAACTCCGGGTCGTAGCCTGCGCGAATGTAACCGCTATCATTGAGAGTCGCCGGTGGTTCGTCAACGATGCTTGTGCCGATCAGTTCGCGCAGATCGGCCAATTCATCAAGGCTTTCGGTCAGGACTTCGAGCAGGGAAGAAGAAGCGTCGCTTAATAAATCTTTGACGTTTGGAATACAATCGGCAGATGTCTTCAGCGCCACTAAATCACGAGGTGTTGCGCGCCCCAAACTGATGCGACCGATCAAGCGTTCAAGGTCTGCGATGTGTTTTAATTCCGAGCGTAAGCGGTCGCGCAAGATTAAAGCGGTCTTCAATTCGCTGACCGAATCAAGCCTGGCGTTCAATTCACCGAGTTTCATGGAGGGACGCAAAATCCATTGTTTGAGAAGACGCGAACCCATCCCGGTCACCGTTTCATCAAGCACGCCTAACAAAGTTTGCGAGCGCGACCCGCCCAGCGTTTCAACTAACTCAAGATTTCTGATGGTTGGTGAATCAAGAATCAAATAATCGTTGGGCTCAAAATAAGAGACGCCCGAAACGTGTGCCGCTTCTGCTTTCTGCGTCTCGCGAACATAATTGATGATTGCCCCTGCCGCCGAGGTCGCTAGAACGCGACCCTCCAATCCGAAGCCGTCAAGCGACGCGACATCGAATTGCGAGAGCAAAAGCCCGCGTGTGAAATCGAAAGCAAAGAGCCATTCATCTATAGGATTTAAGGAAGGCTCGCGTCCGGAGAGTTGAAAAGCAGCGCGCGCGCCGTTTGCTTCGCTGACCACTCCATTGTTCTCTTCTTCGGTTTTCTTCTTCGGTTGGAACAAAATCTCCAGCGATTTCGGAAAGAGAATTTCGCGTGGACTGAAACAATCCAATTGCTCCAGGACTCTCTCCCAAGCGGCTTCGCCAGTGAATTCGGTGGCTAAAAACTCGCCGGTCGATAAATCTAAAAACGCCGCAGCCATCCCTTGCCCGCCGCCGCACACAGAGGCCAGATAATTGTTCTCTCTGGCTTCGAGGAGTTGTGAGTCTATGGCTGTGCCGGGCGTGATGATGCGAACAACTTCGCGGCGCACCAGTTTTGTCATAGATTTTTTCGGGTCTTCGGTCTGTTCGCAGATGGCTACGCGATAGCCTTTGCGGACTAATTTAGCGATATAACCGCTGGCTGCGTGATGTGGCACGCCGCACATAGGCACCGGCTGACCCTTTTCGCGGTTTCGCGCCGTGAGCGTAATTTCCATCTCTTTTGCGGCGATAATGGCGTCATCGAAGAAGAGTTCATAGAAATCGCCCATCCGAAAAAAGAGTAAAGCACCCGGATGTTGACGTTTGATTTCATGATATTGGCGAAGCATTGGCGTTGCGTGTTGCATAGTTATTTTCTGGTCAGAATAAAGTGAGCTAGCGGATTGCTATTATACTTCGATTAAAACTTTATTCAATCAGGCAAACAAGGCTTCCTCGCCAGAAACTGGAACACTGGCAAGAAAGCCTGTAAATATTGAATAATTATTGAAAGTTACCCGAAGAAAATTTCTGCGACGCGATAGAGTTCTTCGTTGACGGGCTTTTCTTTATCGGCGATTTCTATAAGCGGAACGCTCACCATATCCAACCCTCTTACGCCTGCCATCTGCCCGAATTCGCCGCGCAAAACCATCTCTACCGCGTGAACTCCTAAGCGGGTTGCCAGCACACGGTCAAACGCCGTCGGCGTGCCGCCACGCTGTATGTATCCTAAGACGGTTACGCGAGCCGAGAGCTTGGCGCGTTCTTCAATCCAACGTCCGACAATGGCGCCAACACCGCCAAGTCTTTCCTCGTTGAATATGCGCTCTTTCTGTTCAACCGATAGATAATCTTCGTCAGGATGCGGGCGGGCATCTTCTGCGACGACCAGGATGGAAAAATTTCTGCCCATCTCTTTGCGCTTCAACAACAACTCGCAAATTTGAGAAATCCGAAAAGGTTTTTCGGGAATGAGAATAATATCTGCCCCGCCTGCTATGCCCGCTTGCGTGGCAATCCAACCGGTGTGGCGACCCATCACTTCGACAACCATGACGCGGTGATGCGCTTCCGCAGTGGTGTGTAAACGATCAATCGCTTCGGTGGCGATAGAGACCGCCGTATCAAATCCGAAAGTGTAATCGGTTCCGAAAATGTCGTTATCAATCGTTTTTGGCACGCCGACAATCGGGTAGCCTTCGTTTTGCCACATTCTCAGGGAAGAAGATAATGTGCCATTACCGCCGACGACAATCAATGATTTCAAACCGTATTTTTTCCAGTTCTCGCGGATTTTTAGCAGCCCTTCTTCATCTTCAAGGGGATTGCATCGCGACGTGCCTAAGATCGTCCCGCCTTTGTATTGTATGCCTGCAACCGAATATCGAGTCAGCGGTTTGATGTCGCCATCAATGAGTCCTTGCCAGCCTGCATGTATACCCATTACGGGAATTTTTTCCTGCATTGCCCGACGAACTACGGCTCTGATTACGGCGTTTAGTCCCGGACAATCTCCGCCACCGGTTAATATTCCAATATAGTTTTCCATGATTTTCTTCTCTCAAATCCTTATCCCTTTAAGAGGAACTGGCTCAAGGTCGCTCTTTGATTGGACGCTTTTAATCGCGTGAAGTTGTCTCGTACACTAAGCAGAATATATAATCTGCCAGTCAGCGAGATGTCAAATTTCTTAATTTGAATTTTTGATAAATAAAACTGAAGACACGGGAAAAAGATGTCAGAGGCTTGATTTCTAATGCTAGTTAAAGAGGAAGCTTGACACACAGGTTTCTATCTTGCGATACGCTGAACCGAAACCGGCAATCATTCTGTTGGCTGTGATTTTTCGACATCCGAGATCAGAAATAAATTTTATGGTTGATCCGAACAACGAACATGGCGCAAGCGATAGTCTTCCTGTCATCCTTGCCCTTGATACGTCATCGAAACGTACGAGCCTTGCGATTGCAAGGGGCTATCAAATCATTGCAAACTTTGAAGTCGAATTGGATGACAACCGTTCTGCCCGCTTGTGGGAGTTGATAGATTTTGTGCTCAACACAGTGGGTTTGAATATTGAAAATGTAAATATATTTGCAGCCTGCATAGGACCTGGCGGATTTACAGGGCTTCGCGTAGGCATCGCTGCGGTTCAAGGTTTCGCCGCCGCTACAAAAAAACTTACTGTCGGAGTGACTTCGCTTGAAGCCTTGGCGGCAGCAGCGTTTCCTGCAACCAAGGTTTGCATTTTAAGTAATGCTTATAAAGGCGAAATCTATTGGCAATTATTTACATTTGATGAAACTGGTTTACCCGTACCCGAAAACTCTCCGGCAGTCTGTGTTTTGAAAGAAGCGTTAGATCGCTTAATAGATGTTAACGATGTAACCTTCGCAGGCGATGGCGCAGATAGCAATGTTGGAGCGATTATTCATTTCAAAAAAACCAATTTACATACGGGAGAAAATCAGCAATTCTCGCAAATCGGATGGAGCATAAAAAAAGTCTCAGGCTTTTTAGCTGCGCAGGTTGCGCGATTGGCTTACAATAAATTCTTGACCGGTCAAGCCGTAGAGCCTGAAGAATTAAAGGCTTGTTATGTGCGCTCGGCTGATGTGAAAATAAAGCAGGTGTAAAACTGTGCATATTAGCGAATCCAATACGAATCCATACGACGTGATGGAGCTAGATTTCACCATTGATTTCATGGGAATGGAAGACCTGTCAGAGGTTGTTGATATCGAAGAGGCTTCCGGTTTGAATCGTTGGGGATACGATTCATACCAGCGTGAGTTGTACACCAATCCTGACTCTGTGATGCTGGTCGCACGCTCTCCGCACTTGGAAGGACGTGGCGTAATCGGTTTTTTCGCGGGCTGGACGGTCGCCGATGAGATGCACATCAACAATATTGCTTCACATCCGGATTATCGAAGAATCGGCGTTGGACACAGATTAATTGAACACGCGATTAATGAAGCCGCCATGCGCGGCGTCTCTTTCGTGCTGCTCGAAGTCCGCGCCTCAAATGAAATTGCACAAACTTTGTATAAGAAATTGGGCTTCAATTATGTCAGCCGCCGCCGTGATTATTACCGCTCACCAACCGAAGACGCTTTTGTGATGAAGTTAAAAATGTATCCAAGATAAATCTACAGCAAACCAATTCATTTTTCGTTTACTGAAATACTGCCCGCTTTTCTAATATCGTAAGCGGCGTTGATGAAGGTTTGCAAATAGCCAATTGTCACAGCGCCCAGCGCAACATAAGCCAATAAGATAAACTCTATTTCTCTGGATGGAATCAACCCAATGGCCAAAGCAATGATCATCACTGCGATTGTCGCCCAGTAGTAAATCGTCCGATACCAGAGACTGAATGTAATGATGAAAGAGATCACAGCGACAAACAACCCTAATGGATTCGGCCATAACAAAAGCATCACAATTGAGAGGTAATAGACCAGCGCCAAGCCACGTACGAACTTTTGCAAAGTGAAGTAGTCTTCCCAAAAAAATACGAAGAAGGCAGCAATTGTGACCGCCAGAAGCAAAAGATTTTTTTCGCCTTGCGGCGCATTGAGCGCAGTCGTCAAACCATTATGCCAGATAACAACCAACCAGATAGGCATTGAATTGCGTAGCCATTTCGATTCCCTGCTCGGTCTAATGAACTGCAAATCGGCTGCCAAATAAAGGTAATAACAGATTGCCGGAATCCATATATGGTGCAGATTATCGGCCAGCGTTTTGCGGAAGAAAACGATAATCGTCGCAATCAAAGCGGCGATAAGCGGAACCCATTCGTAGATGCGTATATTTGAAGGCGGCTGTTTGTACCAACGTTCATAGCTTGCATCGCCGCGCAGCGCCGGAGTCAGCGAGCGATTGATGCGTTTAGCCATCTCGCTCATGATTTTTTGATGAAACTGTTTGTCGCTGCGATAGGTTACTCTGTCAGCTTCGCTGATGTAGATGGGTTTGTGATAGCGAACGATTACTTTTGCAGGCTTTGGTATCAGCTTCCATTTTGGCCAGGCACGCGAAGCGCCGCCAATCGTGATCGGCACGATTGCTGCACCGGTTTCGATGGCGAGGCGCGCAGTTCCGCTTCTCAGTTCACCCATCGGCCCTTGTTCTGAACGCTGCCCTTCCGGAAAAATGCCTAGCGCATAGCCATTTTTAAGGACTTTGCAAGCCTCTTGAAAAGCCGACTCACCTTTGCCGCGAGTGATGTCAACGGGAAACGCGCCAAGCGATTTGATCAGCCAGCCGAGCAGAGGGATTTTGAAAAGCGCATCCCAAGCCATATAGCGAATGATTCGCTTGACTGGCAGCGCAACTAAAATAGGGTCCAGGTAAGAAGGATGGTTACCGGCAAGTATAACCGCGCCGTTTTTCGGGATGTTTTCCAGTCCATGATATTCGACGGCAAACAAGATTTTGAAGATCGGCAGTCCGAGAATTTTAAAGAAGTTCTGCATAGCTTGAATTCAGGTCGCTGTAACAATATCGAATTATCCACAAGGTAAAGATTGGCGCAATGCTTTCTTGAAAGTGTGCGAATATCAAGGGATTTTTTTTCGGACATAGTTGACAGTTTCAGGGATACGAAGCTATATTACTCGTTCGCCAGCGGGAGTAGCTCAGTGGTAGAGCGCGACCTTGCCAAGGTCGATGTCGCGGGTTCAAATCCCGTCTCCCGCTCCACAAGATTCAAGCGAAGGTTGGCATCCTGTTTGACAAAGCCTCCTTCGCTTTTCCGTTTGAAATCTTATCAAGGCGGCGTAGCCAAGTGGTAAGGCAGAGGTCTGCAAAACCTTTATTCATCGGTTCGATTCCGATCGCCGCCTCCATTCTTTTTATTCATTCCCAAGCAGTGATCCGCGCCTTTGAAAACCGAGACTTCCCTTCATTTGCAATCGGCGATTGCAAATGAAAAGAGCCCAAACATGTTGGCTTGGACTCCCTTATGCTGTTTGCACCGCGCTTATAAAAGCATCCATTTCACAGGTTGAACGCTCTTGCCAGACAGGCTGCCACCCGACGCTTTGACTCCTGTCACAACCTGAGCCTATGGCTAACTGATGCCTCAAGAATCCGTTTAGCACCTCGCTCCGTGGTTATTTCTTCGGGGTGCAGTTCATTAGATTGTCCCCCATCTTTTGGTCACCGAAGGTAACTTTAAACGCCGCGGCATCAAACTTCTCCACCAGAGCCCTACCTTCCTGGGCGCACTCATTGACTGTGGCCACCATCCTGTGACCGCCCTGCACGTCTGTTATAGAAATCGAGCAGCCATCAACCTTCACGACACCCACTCCGCCTATCGTGAACCCATCACTGCAACGGGTGAACATGTACTTACCATTGCCCGTGCTGAACACCAGGAAATTGCCCGTAGCATCATCCTCGATACTGATGGTTTGGTCGAATGGAACTGGCGGGCCAATATAATCTACCGGCTTCTGTTGCGCTTGAGCGGAACCACCCGCTACTAGAACTATTATTGCATATATCAAAAATAGTTTTCTCATACCATTCCTCAACAAATTTCGTTGATTGTTGGCGCTGAAAGGTGTAGGCGTGGCAAGCGGTTGTGCCGAGCCGATTCTGGTTTCTATGTTCATCATCGTTAGCTCCTTTTATTTAGATGAGCTGTTGGATTCAGATGGACTGGAGAATACCAGAAGAGCTGAAAAAGAGAGTGAGCTACGCTCGGTTCTTAATCATGGTACAACTCAAGCTCTGTCAAGTCTGTTC
Source organism: Acidobacteriota bacterium (assembly GCA_031389065.1). Classification (GTDB taxonomy): domain Bacteria; phylum Acidobacteriota; class Blastocatellia; order UBA7656; family UBA7656; genus JACQDB01. The sequence continues at coordinate 7,487 of JANMSG010000027.1, forward strand.
CATATTAGACAGTATTGAAAATAGAGCGGTGGAAACCAGTAACCTTTCCTTGAGAACTGCCTCACTACTGTCGCGGAGTGCAAATCGGTGAGCGCGCACCGCGATACTTCCCTATCAATTTACTCACCTGAAACATCTGCTTTGATTCTCAATCTCTACAGCCCGTTTGTCTTGAAGAACCCCTAATTCTGCTTCCATAAATAACAAAGTGGGCGATTGTCCAATATTGAACAGCGCTCTTTCAATTATGCGCCTACACTGTGATAGGCAAGAGAGTAGTAGCATTCATAACTTTGGGAATTACCGATGGTAAGCAGAAAACAAGACGCCGTTCTTTTACAGTTGCGAGTTAAATGACAGGAAACACGCTTAGTTAAAGAGGCTCTTAGCTGCTTTTCTTTGCCTCGTTCAACACGATTTCTAAAAGCTTTCGCGCAGAGTCACAAAGTAAGATTTCCTCTGTCAGCGAAAATATAAGCTTTTTTGTAATTTGGAGGTTAGGAGAAAGATTTTCTGCAAACTTGATTAAAACTTAATTTCGTAATGGGAAACCCACCTGATTTTATAGACACAAGATGGCTTATAGGGTTGTTGGCTCCCACAAAAACAACATTCAGACTCAGATTTAGGAGGGTTAGAAAACAAAATGAATATTCATGCCAAAAAAATGATTGCCTTAACGACGATTGCCAGTTTCGCGCTTGCTATCACTTTACTATTTGGCAGTTCATCGCACGCCGTAAGCGCAGCCGTGGCATTTGACGGGGCTGCTTTGTATAAATCGAAATGTGCCAGTTGTCATGCTCTGGATGGCAGCGGCAATACCCCCGCTGGCAAAGCGGCGACACTTCGCGACCTGCGCTCGGCACAAGTACAGGCTCTATCAGATGCCCAACTGACAAAGGTGATCGGCAAAGGCAAAGGCAAAATGCCCGGCTATGAAAAGGGAGTTGGCGCTGATGGCGTAAAACTATTGGTTGCTTTCATACGATCAATGAAGGCTTAACCAATTTGCTTCGCATTTTTGTAGAGGGGTCGCATAATTTGAACAGAATCGGCAGGTTTCAACTGCTTAACCCCTCTACAATCAAGCAAAAGTAATTATAAATGTATCATTTGATCGTATCTGATGGTCTCTATTGAGCATTTCCGCAGCATTTCAGAAAAGCATCAACTGAGAAGTAATAAGCAGTACCTCTGGGAATCTATTGTAGAAGCGTAAGCTCGACAAGCTTCGAGCTTCACGAGAGGACGCATCCAATGCGAAAGATTAAAATTATAATAGTGTCTGCCTTTTTCCTGCTCGCCCTTATGGCGCTGGCTTCCCAACGGCTGTCGGTGTTGTCGGATGCAAAAGCCAGTGAAATAGCCGAAGCCACGTCTCCTACGGAAGCCCTCCCGCCCACCAATCCTGAAGACTTCGCGGGCAGCGATTCTTGTTCTCAATGTCACACCGATCAAGCTGCACACTTTGCGGTAACAGCACACCGCAAAATCATAAACAACGGCAAGGACCCTGATAAACAAGGTTGTGAAGCGTGTCACGGAGGCGCAAAGAAACACGTTGATTATTACCTGACGGCTCAAACTCTGATCAAGGATGGCAAAGAGGCTGAAGCACAAGCTCTCTATGCTGACGAAGCCAAAGGCAAAGCTGCCAAGATGATCTCGTTCGCCAGTCTTTCGCCCGCCGCCTCAACCTCTCTGTGTTTGAAATGCCACGAAGGCTCGCAAGGCAGGAGCGAAGAGAGATTCAATTTCCGGCGCAGCGAACATTTCAGGCACGGGGTTGCCTGTGTCGATTGCCATTCGTCACATTCTCCCAAACAGGCGGAATTTCTCCTGCGCGACAATGAGCCGGAAGGCTGTTATAAATGCCATGCCGACCAGAAAGCCTCTTTTGCCAAGCCCTTCCATCACAAAGTTCCCGAAGGCGGCATGAAATGTTCCGACTGTCACAATCAACTTGGCAGCTTCCAACAAAAACAACTTCGCGGTTGGGTCGGTGGTGAAGTCGGTTGTGTGAAATGTCACGCAGATAAAGCCGGACCTTTCGTTTATGAACACGCGCCGGTAAAGGTCGAAGGCTGTCAAGCCTGTCACACGCCGCACGGTTCGACCAATCCGAAGATGTTGAAACGCAATGAAGTCAGATTGCTTTGCCTTGAATGTCATTCCAACACTCCCGGGGTTCCAGACGTTGGCACAGGCGAGGGCCCACCAACCCCATCCTTCCACAGTCTCACTGCGGCGCGTTTCCAAAACTGCACGGTGTGTCACGCGGCAATTCACGGTTCAAATACCCATCCGGCATTTTACAGACCCTGAGGAAAGGAGAAGCCATGAACATGATTTTACGAAACAAGCGCAAATGGGGTGAGCAAATCATTGCGGTGTCTGCGCTCTCCTTATCCTTTTTACTGATCGGCGGCTTGCAGATTTTCGCACAGAGCACGGTCGAAAAGAGCCAAACGACGCAACAGGCGAAACCACCGGAAGACGAGCTGGCGGCGGCTCGCGTGGTGGTGGCCAAACCTAATGAAAAACCGGTAACCCCCGATACCGGGCGCGTCTCCGGCAATTACATTACCAAGTCAACCATTGAGTTAGGTTATCGCTGGGTTACCGTCGGTGGAAATACGGATCGCTATCGCTCGGATGTCAATGTGCGCGATGGTTTTCGCATGCTGGATTTTTCATTCGATGCCCGTTCCATAGATGGCAACGGAGCCTTGTTTGATTTTTTACGCGCCGATGCCTCAAACGCAGGTGGCGATCAGACCCAGTATTATTCCCTGCGTATGGATAAAGCTCGCTACTACAAGTTCGACGCCAGGGTGCGAAGGTTTTACTATTTCCGCTCCCTGGCAGGCATTGCCAACAATCAACACAATCTCGATATTCGTCAACAGGTCTCTGATTTCAGCTTGAAACTTTTTCCCCAGAGAGCCGTCAAGATCAATCTCGGTTTTGGTCGCAGCATAGGGAAAGGTCCTTTCACCTCGACCTATAACACCAACAGTGACCAATATCCGATTATCGGAACTCAGCGTTGGGAAGCCAATGATTATCGCCTGGGCGTTGATGCAGCGACAAAAAGTTGGAATTACTTTGGCGAATATCTATTTCGCGGATTCCGCAACGATAGCGAGCAATCTCAGAATGTCGCGCGCAACGTCGGCAATGACATCACCAATACCGCGACCTTGACTTTTTTTGATCGAGATACCCCGATTCGCTCAGGTGCGCATATCCTTCGCGGCAGCGTCAATGGCAGCATCGGCAATCGTGTTCACCTCTTGTTACAAGGGATGCACAATGATGAAACGGCAAGAATTCATCAGTACGAATTGATTGCCGGAACCAATACTGCCAACGGCACCCTGTCGAGGCTGATCCTGGCTACTGCCACTGCCAAGCGTCCTAGCCGATCGGTTGACGCGATGTTGTCGGTAGATCTGCACGAGAATGTCACGCTCAGCAATACCTCCCGTTACTACAAGTATCGAATTTTAGGAGATGTAAATCTGAGCACGGACACCACGACGCGAACCGCAGCAGGCGTCGTCACCCGTACCCTGGCTCCGACCCTCTTCCGCCATACTACGGATGTCACTTCCTACTGGAACACCTTAC
>JANMSG010000049.1:0-10645 GCA_031389065.1 Acidobacteriota bacterium
ACGGGCTAGGAAATTCTGCAACCCTCGTCCACCCCGCGCTCGCGCACGGGGCTTTATGCTTGCGCCCGCCTACGCGGGCTTGGCGGATTATTTCTTCAAAGAACATTAGCTGGTGGATCAGGGCAGCAAAAGCAATTCGGCGTTAGCCAAAAAGTAGGAGAAAACCAATCCTCCTTCAGATCAGCTTTAGCTAAAGCTATCAGGAAGAAATATCATTTTGTGATTTGGCTAAAGCCGTTCTTTATTATTTCCTCTGACCACGAGCTGAAGCCCGTGGCAATTGATAACAAAACAACCAGCAGCCTTATTTGTTTAGCACGACTAATATTCAAAGTTCAATGTCACAAATTTTTCGAGCCATCATAGTTGATGATGAAAGATTGGCGCGCAAAGAATTGCGCTTGATGTTAGCCGAGCATTCGACCATAGAAGTCATCGGCGAAGCGGAAAATGTCGAGCACGCAATTCAACTGATTGGCGCGCAAGAACCAGATGTAATTTTTTTAGACATTCAAATGCCGGGCGAAACAGGCTTTGCGTTGCTCGAAAAAATCGAAGCAAACTTCAGAGTCATTTTCGTCACCGCATTTGATGCCTATGCGATTCGCGCTTTTGAAGTCAACGCCCTCGATTATCTGCTCAAGCCGATCAATCCCTACAGACTAACCCGAGCGATCGAGCGCTTATCGGCAACGGAAATCCCGCTATCGCAACCCGCACGCAAGCTCGAATATGAAGACCGCTTGTTCATAGAAGTTGATGAGCATTCGCGGTTTTTGAAAATCAATACGATTGTTTGCATCTCTGCCGCAGGAGATTATTCGGAAATCTTCACTGCTGACGGGCAAAAAACACTGGTGATGAAACCCTTGAAAGAATGGGAAGAACGGCTGCCGGAAAAATATTTCACCCGCATTCATCGCTCGACGATTATCAATCTTGAATACATCGAACGCATCGTCGGTTACTTCAATCGCTCCTATCAAGTTCACCTACGACACGTCAAAGAGCCGTTTACCATGAGCCGTAGATACGCCGTAAAACTCAAGCTCAAATTTGGTTGAGGGGGTTGGCAAGGGCTAGCGAAGGTGGTGCTAAAAAGAAAAACTCAACCGAAAATGGAACTCGCGGACGTAGCTCCAGCGGAGCGACCTGTCTAAAGCAAACAGAATAAAAATGAATCTCTAGCTGCAGCGGAGCGATCCAATATTGAAATATAACAACGGGTCGCTCCGCTGGAGCTACAAAAAGATGAACACATCATTTGTTTAATAGTTACTGCGCCAATGTCGGACTGTTACTGCACTAACTCAGATTAATCCTCAGTTTTATCTTAATATTTCAGGCGCTCTCTAGCTTCAGCAATTTGGCACACGACTTGCCATATTCCACTCGAAGACACACTGATTAAATATTTTGGAGCTTTAGCTCAGGAGACGGCTATGAAAATGAAATTATTTGCATTTGCTCTGGTTTTTATCTTGCTGATGCATACACCCTTTGTTCTCGCTCAAGATGCAACCCGACAAAATGAATGGTCGGCAATCAGAGCTGTGCCATTTGGTGATAAGTTAGTCATTGAAATGAAGGATGGCAAAACCATTAAGGGACAGTTCAAAGGTATCTCTGACAGAACCTTAACTCTGTCTCAAAATAAAGCTACCACGGACTTGGAGTTGATAAACCTAGAAAGAGTTTATCGAGAGGTTGGCAGGTCGCTGGTAAAATCTACTTTGATTGGCGCGGGCGTAGGAGCTGCCACAGGCGCAGCGATTGGCTTTGGCGTCACCGTTGGTAATGAAGCAAATCGCCGCGAGGGATTTCATATACTAGCGGGGGTCGTGTTAGGGACGATAGGTGCTGGCATTGGGGCTGCTGCTGGACTAATAGCTGGGAGTAAGTCAAAGCGGATTCTCATCTTTGAGGCGAAGTAGGGGCATAACAGGCAAGGACACGCAATGATTGATACGCAGACTTCAACTCTTTCCGGTTGTCGTCGTTAAAAGAATTTCTTTCCATAAGACTTCAAATAGACGCACGGGGTCTTTCTTGCCTTTAATAATTCTTTCAGCCAGATAAGCGACGGGATATAAATCGTTTGTGCCTTCCAACGTCATATCGCTGATGACGACTTGCGAAGCCAGTGCTTGTTTTTCAAGTCGCGCAGCGAGATTGACGGCATCACCAATAGCTGAATAGTCTGTGCGTTGTTCGGAGCCTATGTAGCCGACGGTGACTTTTCCTGTATTGATGCCGATGCCGACGGCGATTTCAGGCAGTCCTTCGCTTTTCAATTCGTTGTTCAAGCTCAGCATTCTGATCTGCATTTCAATGGCGGCGGCAACCGCATTGCTCGCTGCATCACTTTGCGGTAGAGGTACGCCAAACAGCGCCATCAAACCATCGCCCATATACTTGTCCAGCAATCCATGATGCTTGAAGATGATCGGCGTCATCGCGGAAAAATATTTGTTGAGAAGTTGTATGAGAGTTTCAGGGGGCATGGTTTCAGCCATAGCGGTGAATCCGCGAATGTCCGAAAAGAGAATCGTCACCACTTGATTGGTGCCGCCCAAACTGAAAGCGCCCGGATTCTTGAGAATTTCGTTGACTACGTGTTCGGGCATGAAGCGGCCGTATGCGACGCGAGCCAGCGCTTCTTTGAGCAATTGATTGTGTACGTTTGCATTATCAATCGCCATGGAGACGGTCGAAGCCAGTGCGTTTAGCAGGTCAAGATCCTCTGCTGCAAGGGGTTGAATTGGATTGCGGCAATCAATATAAATCACCCCGAAAACTTCGCTCTGACTCAGCAAGGGAGCGCAAATGATGGAATGAACCTGCTCGATCAAAATCGAATGCGCCATCGCCAAACGCTCATCGGTCTGCGCATCAGACGAGAGCATAGCGACGCGTTCGGACAACACGCGATCAAGAACCGTTTTGCTGATTGAAATCGCTTCGTTGGCTTCGGCGCGGCTGGCATCGCGGAACTTTGCCAAAAACAGGGAAAGGTTTTCGCCGTCTGCATCTTTATGCAAGACAAAAAATCTATCGGCTTGGGTCAAACGAAAAATCATCTCGCTCAATTTCTCAAAGATGTTTTCCTGAGAAAAAACCGAATTGAGCAATTTGTTCAACTCGTAGATATAGACCAGGGTTTCGGCTTTTTTCTTGAGCGCAGTTAATTCATTGACTAACTCATCTCTGGTGCTCAACGCCGAGATGTCACTGGCTAAAGATCCCGTTAAACTCGATACGTAATCGGAGGGAGAGCGCAAGACAATCGTGTTGCCGAGTTTTATGTCTTGAACGCGAATCGAGGATTGGGTGTCTGTATAGTAAAACAGTGAGTAACTGCCGAAGGTGATCGTATCCTTATCTTCCAGTAGATGCTCTTTGACTTGCCTGCCGTTGACAAAAGTTCCGTTTGCGCTATTGAGGTCTATGAGTAAGTGCAGATTATTCGCGCGCCGCAAAATCGCGTGCCAGCGCGAGACTTTTTCATCATTTAAAACCAAATTGTTATTTTCAATGGCGCGCCCGATGTGGGTTTCAGGAAGCGACAGGTCGAATGTAAATTCGCGTCCCGTAGCCATATTTTTTACTAAGAGTTTCGCCGCCATATCCGTATTTGCATTATAGCCATAGTCAATGCTGAAATGCACTCGCTTTGACATTCCCGTGACGGTCGAAATATCTTTTTGTCAAGTAGGGGTTTGATAAGCAGGAAGGCAAAAGGCAAAAGGAAAGCCAACTGCAGCCGCAATTTTAGCTTTATTGATAGACCCAAAAACTTTTGCTTAGGTGCTTACCAGATAAGTTTTTCGCAAAAAAGAGAAACGCAAAGCTCGCAATGGTACTTTTCTGCGTTCACAATCCTTAACTTGTAGACCATCTACACAGGCGTTAAAAAATCTTTTCTCAAAAAAGAAATATCTCTTTTTCTGCACTGTTTTTCGATTCTTTTCCGTCTTCCTTTAATAGAGAAACTTATTTGGAGGAGAAACTATGCTTCGTTTTATTTTAACAAAGATAACAAGTCTGATACTTGTTTTATGCTTTGCTTCCTTAGCCTTTGCCCAAAACGCCAGTTCTGTGGGGAAACCGTCTGTGCAACCAAGCGTCCGGCAAGCCGCGCCGAAAAACCGGGTCCGATTCATCAGAGCATTTGTAGTTGACGAAAGATTATCCGCCTTGCGTCGTGGTGCGGATATCAAATCGCCTGTGATGCGTAGATTGAGTCTGGCGCGTCCCGTTTATGTGATTGAATCGCGGGGCGCGACAAATGACCAGCCCAAATTTTACAGAGTAGCCATTAGCCGTCGCACGCGCGGATGGATTCATGACGCAGCCATCGCAATTCCCTCTAGCGTTGGCGAAGATGCGCGCGTGATGCGTTTGATAGAAGAGAGATTTTCTAAAAAGGAAAACGCCACGGGGATTTATGACCGAATGCTGCTTTGCAAAGTGCTCATTGAAAAATTCAGCAACTCGAAGCTGGTGCCCAAAGCGATGGTATTGCTTGCAGAAGACGCGGCGCGTACCGCTTCCTTGCTCAATCGCACAGCACAAAAACAACCGAAGAAGTTGGATGAAGAGAATGGCCGCGCCAGTTTGCGAGATTTCTATTTGAGCGATGCGAGCCTTGATCGCTACACCAGACTCGGCGTTCATTTCGATTATCTGGAGAAAAGCGGCAAGTACCTTTACGATGGTCAAGCGCACCGTGATCTGCTCAAGCGATACCCGAATAGCGAACAAGCGGCACAGGCTCGCAGGCAATTGGAAATTACTCAACAAAAATTGGCGCAAAAATGAGATAGATAGTTGAAAATGCTTGAAAATGATAAGCATTTCAGTTTAGATATTCTTCGTACTGTTTCCACAAAAAATTATTGGGAAGAAGAGATATTACGGAGGAAAAGAAAGATGCCAAGAGGAACGTGCCCCGAATGTGATGCCGATGTCCAGGTGGACGAAGATACAGACAAGGGCGATGTCGTTGAATGCGATGATTGTGCAACAAAATTAGAAGTTGTCGGACTTGACCCCATCGAACTCGACATCGCCGTAGTAGAAGAAGAGGAAGAATGGGAGGACGAATGATTGATACTTGCCTCGCCGGATGACAAATTTAAACCTCTGATAAAGTAGCAGAAGCCATCAATTGCGATGGCTTCTGTATTTTATCAACCCCCGCACGCGAAAAAGCTGTTCTTTAAGAATGGCACACGATAGAATGCTCGCTCGTTTCAATCCCTACACTCCAGGAAAGACTTGATGGAAATAACCGACGATAAGAAAACCTCGCGTGCGCTGAGGGTTCTGTTCAATTGTTCGAAATGTCCCGGCTATTGTTGCAGTTATGACCGAATTGAAGTAACCAAAAAAGATTTGCTGCGCTTGGCGAAACACTTCAAACTTTCTTACAAAGACGCTGAGAAGAAATATACGAAAATCGCCTGGGGCGACCGCGTGCTGCGCCATAAAAAAGACCACATCTTCAAAACCACTTGCCAATTCTTTGATCAAACCCAGCGCCGCTGTACGATTTACGAAGCGCGACCCACCGTTTGTCGGGAGTATCCAGATAGCGTGCGTTGCGCCTATTACGATTTTTTGTCCGCAGAACGCCGCAGACAAGGCGATGACACATTCATTCCTTCCGCTTGATACGAGCTTTGCCACAATACAAAAAAATGAGGAGAGATGCTGTCAATCATCTCTCCTCTGAAAGGCTTCCTAGGAAGGAGCCTGCACTAAAGCTTGCTAAGTTTGTTTGCGATTTGAATTAAGAGCCTAAAACACCCGAACCCGTCTTCGTCACAGCGATGACGCTTGGGCGCGGTATGCTGCCGCTGCCATCAGGGAAACGGCTCGTGGGATTTTCAAATGTACCGCCCTCGCCTGGATGCTGTATGCTGACAAAAAGCGTCTCGTTGTTCGGTGAAAATTCCAAACTCGCGGTCTCGCACCCTACAACGCTGCTCAAGAATTGGCGCACATAGCCACGTTCTTCGCCTTCAACAGGAGCAACATAAATGCCGTCGTTCTTTTGTATCGCGCCCGGCTGTCCGTCCGTAGCGATCCATAAATTCCCTTGCTTGTCGAAAGTGATATTGTCAGGCGAAGAAATCATGCTCACTTTGCTTTTGTCGAACCCCGCAAAAAAAGTGTCGCTGGTGCTAGGGTCGCCGCAGAGCAGGAAGATGTTCCAGGTAAAAGTTTCGGCAGCCGCGTCGTTGCGGTCTTCCGACATTTCGATAATGTGGCCGTGCCTGTTTGTCGCTCGCGGATTCGCCGCGTCCGTACCGGGTCTGCCGGTAGTTGCTCTTTGGGTGTTATTGGTGAACACGCTATAGACTTTGCCGTTTACAGGATTGACTTCGACATCTTCCGGTCTGTCCATCTTGGTAGCGCCGATAGCATCTCCGGCGCCTCTGGTGTTGATCAAAACCTCTTCTTGCGACCAATTGGCAAGCGCGCCTTTACCGGCGATCATAGGAATCCATTCGCCGGTTCCGTTATCTTTGAACTTCGCAATGTAAAGCGTGCCATCGTCGAGCAAGTCTTGATTTGCTTCTCTCTCAAACTTGTTGACAGCGCGACGGCTGACGAATTTATAAAGATAATCGAAACGCTCGTCATCGCCCGTGTAAATTACCGCCAACCCGTTCGTGGAGATTACCGTGGTTGCCGCTTCGTGTTTCATGCGTCCAAGCGCCGTGCGCTTTTTCGGTGTGGAGGTTGGGTCATAAGGGTCAATCTCTACGACCCAGCCAAATCGGAAAGGTTCATTGGGTTCTTTCGCCAAATCAAAACGATTGTAGAAAGTCTCCCAACGTCTTTCGCTTGCACCTGTAGGCAAACCATAACGCGTATGAATCGCTTTGCGCGGGTCTGAACTGGAGAGCGCGTTCAGATTAGCGAAGTATTGATTGAAATTCTCTTCACAGGTAAGAATCGTTCCCCAAGGGGTTTGTCCGCCGCCGCAATTGTTGAGCGTTCCATAAGCGAAGGAGCCTGCCGGGTCATCAGATGTTTTCAACCAGTCGTGACCGGCAGCAGGGCCTGTGATTTCGATGCGCGTTTCAGCGGTGATTCTGCGGTTGTAACGCGAGCGTGTGATGACTTGCCATTGCCCGTTTTTATTGACGATTTCAACGACGCTGTTGCCGTGCGCCGCAAGCTCTACGTCCACTTGATTCTTGGTGACGGCACTGGTGGAATAGCCTTTAAACATCAACTCTGGGTTGGTGTACTCGTGATTGACGAAGAGCAATCCTCGATTTGAGTTTTTTCGCTTGCCGAAAGGCAATGCCAGAAAGCTCAGAAAATCGTTGTTATAACCGAACTGTTTTTTCTGCGATTCAGCGCTTTGATTGAGCGGATCGAATGATGGCGAATCGGTAAAAAGTGGATCGCCCCATCTGAGCAATACCTGCGGAGAGTAGCCTTCGGACAAGGTTATGGCGTCTTGCGTGCCCAGAGGCACCGGTTTAAATAAGAGCTTATCGGGTACTGCCGCTTGGGCTTTTGAATTGAGCAGCGTTGGTGCCAATACCAAAACGGGCACTGCCGCTAAACTGCTTTTTAAAAACGAACGGCGCGCAATGCGACGCGACAAGACGTCTTCAAAGGTCTCACCTTCATTTATTTTTTGCGAGATTCGACTATCGGATTTCATTTGGGGCCTCCTGAGGATGAATTATTTATTCGTGTGCTTTAAGTCGGGTAATCTATCGCAGTGATGTTAGAACTATGTGAAGTCAAACTGAATTCTGTATGAAAACAAAGTGAACGAGCTGTGAAGACAAGGTAAATTTTTTGTAAAGCAATCACCGATAAGATTGTGTGTGCTGCGTTGTCGTGCATGAGTTTGTTTGGCGCTGCTGTATAATCGAAGTCTTGATGAAAACTGAGCTGAGCAAATCTTCACAAAATGGAAAAAACAAAGCGGCTGTTAGCCCTGCGCGCCGCGCCGCATTCGATATTTTGCGACGCGTCGAAGCGGATGGTTCTTATGCATCGGCGCTGCTGGCGTCGCTCGTTAATCTTTCACGCGAAGACCGGGCGCTGGCTCAAGAGCTGACGCTTGGCGTCTTGCGTCATCAAAAGACGCTGGATTATTTCATCGAACGATACAGCCAACGCAAAATCAAAAAGTTGGATTTGCCAGTAGTGATTGCCCTTCGCTTAGGGCTTTATCAAATCCGTTTTCTTTCGCGCATCCCGCAATCTGCCGCCGTCAACGAGTCCGTCAATCTTGTAAAAGTCGCTCGCAAAATGAGCGCCACAGGAATGGTCAATGCCGCGCTTCGCAATGCCGCAAGGAACCTCAACGAAAAGGCGGGAGAAGCTATCAAAGATAAATTCGAGAGACTCGCCGTTGAGCTTTCGCATCCACGTTGGATGCTTGAGCGTTGGACTGCAAATTTCGGTGAAGACGAAATGCAGCATCTTGCGCTTGCCAATAATCAAACGCCCGAAACATCTTTTCGCGTGAACACCTTGCGCGCCAACAGCGAAGAAATCCTAGCTAAACTTGAAGTCGAAGGAGTGAAAACGCGAGCTTCAAAAATCGCTGATGGCGCATTCGTAATCGAGAGTGGACATGCCTCTGCGCTGACACCGTTTGTTGAGGAAGGTTTAATCTATATTCAAGATGAAGCCTCGCAACTCGTCTCTTTGCTGCTCGACGTAAAACCCGATCAACGCATACTCGATATGTGCGCTGCGCCCGGCTCGAAAACATCGCACATCGCCGCGCTCACGCAAAACCAGGCGAAGATAATCGCCTGTGACATTCACGCCCACCGCCTGGAAACGCTCGTCATAAATTGTTACCGCTTAGGCGTTACTTCGGTTGAAGCAGTTGCACTGGATGCGACTCACGAATTGCCTTTTGCAGAGGGCGCAAACTTTGACCGCGTGTTGATAGACGCGCCCTGCACAGGCACGGGAACGCTCAGACGCAATCCTGAAATCAAGTGGCGACTGGCGCCCGATGACATCAAACGGTTGGCGGAAATCCAAATCACGCTGCTTGAAAGAGGTGCGCGAATGCTTGGCGCAGGGGGAAGGCTAATCTATTCGACTTGTTCGGTTGAGCGAGAAGAAAATGAAGAAGTAGTGCAGAGATTCCTCGAATCAAAGGCGCAGTTTCAATTGGTAAAAACAGACGCGCCTATGGATTGCCTGACACCAGAAGGCTTCGTCAGAACTTTTCCGCACAAACATGGCACAGACGGATTCTTCGCCGCAGTAATTGAAAAAGTGTAAGGATGAATAACTGAATTTCTCAGTGCAGAGATTTTTCAAAAGCCTATGAACCAAATCACCATCAAAGATATTGAATCGGCGAGGGAGCGAATCCATAAATCAATTCATCGCACACCGCTGGAATATTCGCGCTACTTATCGAAAGAACTGGCGTGCGATGTTTTTCTCAAGCTCGAATGTTTTCAGGCGACAGGCGCTTTCAAACTTCGCGGCGCGATGTCGAAGCTCTCAGCGCTCGGCGAAGTTGAACGGGCGCGAGGCGTGTTGACGGTTTCGGCAGGCAATCACGGATTGGGCGTAGCCTATTGTGCCGAGGCGCTCAAAGTACATGCAACAATCGTTGTTCCGGAATCGGCATCACGCGCAAAGGTCGAAGGAATCAGCCGCTACGCGGTTACGCTTATCGAACGCGGCGCCAAGTACGATGAAGCCGAACGCGCTGCACGAGAAATGGAAGTTGAAACGGGAAAGACTTTCATTTCGCCTTACAACGACGCTGAAGTGATAGCCGGACAAGGAACAATTGCTTTAGAGATTTTAGAAGATGCGCCACAAATTGATGCCATAGTTGTGCCGGTTGGCGGCGGCGGATTAATAGCGGGAATCGCTATTGCTGCGAAAGCGCTCAATCCGAATATCAAAATTTACGGCGCCGAACCTGTCGCTACGCCGACGATGCGCGAAGCGCTAGCGGCTGGTCGAATCGTTGAGATTGAAGAAGCCGAAACTATAGCGGATGGACTCGCCGGACACATCGAACAAGGCTCGATAACTTTTCCGATTGTTCAAGAGTTGGTTGATGAAATTATCACTGTCAGTGAAGATGAAATAGCGAACGCGCTGGTGAGATTTGCACGTGAAGAACACCTTATGATCGAAGGTTCGGCGGCCGTCGCTCTTGCCGCGCTACAAAGTTCGCGCCTTGAAGGTCAACGTATAGCGGCAGTGATTTCAGGCCGCAACATCAGCCTGGATTTGTTTACACGAATCGTTGCGAGTCAGAAGTGACAGGCTTTTACAGCGGGGATTGTGATTTGCGAAGAGTTCTTTTCAAGCAGCGTTTTTGAGCCGATGCCTTGAGCCTGTATAGAAAACATAAACTCGCTCAAAGGATTCTTTGAGTTTGATGGCAGACCAAACGAATTGCTCGTTGCTGTGGTGTGTGATCACTTCGCCTGCAGCGGCGCATCCGTCTTCGTCTGTTTGCTCGATTTCAATCGCCACCCACTCGTTCGGATAGTTGCTCTTTATTTCACTGATAGAAAAAACTTCGTTTCCGCTTGAAAACATGCTGAGGTCAGCCTTTCTGGTTAGTTTAAGGGCTACACCTGCGCTCGGTGATCCGAGTCTCGAATCAGCG
>JANMSG010000057.1:0-11398 GCA_031389065.1 Acidobacteriota bacterium
ATAGAAAGCTTGTTCAGGAAGGTCGTCGTGCTGGCCTGCGATGATTTCCTTGAAACCGCGAATGGTCTCTTCGATAGTAACAAATTTTCCTTCTATTCCAGTAAATTGCTGTGCAACGAAGAAGGGTTGCGAGAGGAAGCGCTGTATCCTGCGGGCGCGCGAGACCGTCAGTTTGTCCTCTTCGGATAATTCATCAATACCCAAAATGGCGATGATGTCTTGCAGGTCTTTGTAGCGTTGCAGGATTCGCTTCACGTCCATAGCGGTGTTGTAGTGATCTTCACCCAGGATGCGCGGGTCGAGAATACGCGAACTTGAGGCAAGCGGGTCAACCGCCGGATAGATGCCAAGCTCTGAAATTTGACGCGAAAGAGCCGTGACGGCATCAAGGTGCGCAAACGTCGTTGCGGGCGCGGGGTCTGTGTAATCGTCCGCAGGAACATAGATGGCTTGCACGGAAGTTACAGCGCCGCGTTTGGTTGAAGTGATGCGCTCCTGCAATTCTCCCATCTCGGTTGCTAAGGTCGGCTGATAACCTACGGCAGATGGCATACGACCCAGCAGAGCCGACACTTCGGAACCGGCTTGCGTGAAACGGAAGATGTTGTCAATAAACAGAAGCACGTCCGTTCCGACTTCATCGCGGAAGTATTCAGCGACCGTGAGGGCGGTCAAGGCGACGCGCAAACGCGCTCCTGGCGGTTCGGTCATCTGCCCATAAACGAGCGCCGCTTTCGAGGTTTTGATGGCTTCCATATCAACTTTATCTAAATCGAATTCACCAGTCTCTTTGTAATGCTTATTAAATACTTCGCCGAATTGTATCACTTCTGATTCCACGAATTCGCGGATCAAGTCGTTGCCTTCGCGTGTGCGCTCGCCGACGCCGCCAAACACCGAAAAGCCGCCGCTTTTTTTGGCGACGTTGTTGATGAGTTCCATAATCAAGACGGTCTTGCCGACGCCCGCTCCGCCGAACAAGCCAATCTTGCCGCCGCGCAAGAAGGGTTGAATCAAATCTATGACTTTGATGCCGGTGGCGAACATTTCCAGTTCGGTTGATTGTTCCTGAAAGCTCGGCGCGTGGCGATGAATCGGATTCTGCTTGTCTGAAACAATATCGCCAAGTTTATCAACCGGCTTGCCTATGACATTCATCACGCGACCGAGTGTTGCATTGCCTACGGGAACCGTTATCGGTAAGCCTGTGTCTATGGCTTTCATACCGCGAACGATGCCTTCGGTAGGCTGCATCGCCACGCATCTGCAACGGCCTTCGCCAAGATGTTGTTCGATTTCAACAATCAAATCAACGGGCTCAAAGCCTTCAAACCCTTCACTCACAATTTGCAAAGCTTGAAAAATCGGTGGGAGCGTAGATTCTTCAAATTCAACGTCTACAACCGGACCGATGACCTGTATAACTTTGCCCACGTTTGCCATTAAAAAATCTCCTTTTATTGAGAGCGTATCTACTTGCTAGTGTAACCAAATTTTGTGCGAATCAAAGTCAGAAAAAATAGCATAAGGAAAAGGGTATTGGCTAGTTGATTCGACAACTCTGGCAGGCGTAGGATTATCGACTGCGCTTGAGAGGCTCAGGGGGGGAAGTTATGCTCGGCGCTGGAATTCAGTATTGCGGAGAAATCTCTGGATGAAAAAATCTTTGTTGTTACTCGCGCTGTTGATGACAGCATTTACATTACTCACGAATACGAATTTTGAAAAATCCGGTATTGCTAAATCGAATGATGCTACAAAAACGGCAGAAGCGATTTTTACCAATGATTCAACGAAGTTTGACGATGCTGTTTACACCGCAGGGCAAAGCGCCAATTCGTCTTTGCGATTTGAAGTGAGCATCGCAAAAGGCTTGCTTGAAAAGGGGCAAAACGGCAGGCTCTTTGTTATCGTAAGCCAACGCGCGCAAGGTGAGCTGCGATTAACCATAGGCAACACCGGAGTTGATTCGCCGCCGATGTTCGCGCGTGACGTGCATAATTTTTCAAGTAGCAGCACGGGCGTCATTGATGACAGCGCTGCCGCTTTTCCGATTGACAGTTTATCCGAACTTCCCGCAGGTGCGTATTTCATTCAAGCTTTGTTCGATTCCAACATTGATTTGAAATCTGTGAACGCGCCAGGCAATCTCTACAGCGCAGTCTTAAAAGCCCAGCTTGACCCGAAAAAAGGCGGCATAATCAATCTTGAACTGACGCAAAAAGTCCCGCCCGAACAATTGCCGCAAGACACGGAATCAGTCAAATTTGTAAAACTAAAATCGGAGATGTTGAGTAAATTTCACGCAAGACCAATTTACCTGCGCGCAGGAATCATCCTGCCGAAAGATTTCGCCAAAGAGCCATCGCGCAAATACCCTCTGCGCCTTCACATAGGCGGTTATGGGTCGCGCTTCACAACTGTCCAGCAAATGATGCAAAGACCCGATTTTAAGAGCGCCTGGTCTGCCGACGATGCGCCGCGAATGATTCTTGTACATCTCGATGGCGACGGTCCCTATGGCGATTCTTATCAAGTGAATTCCGACAACAATGGTCCCTACGGCGATGCCATCACGCAGGAGTTAATTCCTTTCATTGAGCAAAAGTTTCGCGGCATAGGCGAGCCTTACGCAAGAGTTGTTGACGGCGGTTCAACAGGCGGTTGGGTGTCGCTTGCGCTGCAAGTTTTTTATCCTGATTTCTTTAACGGCACCTGGTCTTATTGTCCCGATGGCGTAGATTTTCGCGGCTTTCAACTCGTTGATATTTACAGAGACAGGAACGCTTATGTGAATCGTCACGGCTTTGAAAGACCTAGCGCACGCGACGTAAACGGCGATGTGCGATTCACCATTCGCCATGAATGCCAGATGGAAAACGTCATGGGCGCGGGCGACAATTGGGCGATGTCCGGCGAGCAATGGGGCGCTTGGAATGCGACGTATGGGCCGCGCGGGGCAGATGGTCGCCCGCAACCTTTGTGGAATCCCAAGACCGGCGAGATAGACCGTAGCGTAGTTGAGCGTTGGAAAAAATATGACTTGCGAATGGTGATGCAGGAAAATTGGCAGACGCTTGCACCAAAACTCAAAGGCAAAATTCATATCTGGGTAGGCGAAGCCGATGACTATTTTTTGAACAACGCTGTGCATATGCTCGATGATTTTCTTGCAAAAGCGAAACCTTCTGCCGAGGCAAAAATATTTTACGGAGCCGGCAAAGGACATTGCTGGCTGGGGCTGACGCAAAGACAGATGATTGATGAAATGGCTGCGGCAATTGACAAAGCGCGCCCGAAATCCTGATAGCGTGTTTTGGAATTGGTTTTGCCGCAAAGCGGCTGAGAAAAGGTAGCCAGACGTGCAAGATCTGGAAGTAAGTTCGTTGAGCTTGCGCATTGAAGGAGCGCCACAACTGGGTGCCGCGTCTTCAATGCGGGGAGGCTTGCGTCATCGTTCCGGAGGTGAAACCTCTGGCTACCTTACTTGTCGCGCCTCCGGCGCGCAGGTTTGAATTTCAAAATACGCTCTTCGCCTGAGCGTTCATAAAAGCCTATGGATGTTTTGCAAGCGACAAAAGGAATCTCCGTATTCATTCCGATGCTCTTTGTCATGATGGGCATCGCGCTTTGCATAGGGTTTCAATTCATCATCGTTGGCCTATATCGGCGACGCGACCGCATGTTCCTGGTTTTTGGCTTGATGTCTCTGATTGTCGCGCTTTACATCGTCAGTCAGACAGCCGTCTATCAGGCGACAACGGTCGCTGGTATGGCAGAGGCATTGCGCCATAGAGTCGTAGTCGGCTGCATATTCATTCCACTGTTTTTCACTTTCGTAAGCCTCTACACCTACCGGCGCACCCTGCGCTTGTGGTTGATTCCACTCAGCGCGTTATCCGCAGTATTTCTCGTACTCAACCTTCTGTCGCCTTACAGTCTCAGACTTTCAGAGATTAGCGAAATCAAACGGGTCTCTTTCCCTTGGGGAGAGACGCTCAATATTTATAGCGGTCCTCCTGGCAAATGGAATTCCTTTTACGTAAGCCTTTTCTTGTTCATCTTCGCGTGGGCAGTATGGCGGGCTGTGGTCATGCTGCGGGCTGGGGAAAGGAAACGCGCGTGGCTGCTCGGCGCTTATTGTGTGCTACAACTTTCAGCCGCTGTGTACGACGCAATCTTCATTGATGGACTGGGCTTTAGGTCGTTCTATACTATGGAGTTTCTCTATTTTGCATTGGTTCTGATCATGAGTTTCCATCTTAGCAGTGAATTGCAATCGCGCACGCTTGCTTCTGAGAAGGCGATTACAAAACTAGACAAAGAAATTACCACACGCAAGCGTGTCGAGGAAGAAAACCGCAAGCTGATTCATGAGCTGGGTGAGCGCGTAAAAGAGTTAACGGCGCTACATTACACGGCGCGTATTCTTCAGCATGAGATGAAAAGCGTCCCCGAATTGCTGCAAGAGATCGTCTCGCTTTTGCCGCCTGCCTGGCAGTATCCGGAGATTACAGCGGCGCGCATCCGCTTCGCTGAAATGGAATTTAAGACTTCGAATTTCGTTCAGACAAAGTGGTCGCAGGTAGCGGAGTTTGTGGCTGGCGGTTTGAGTGGAACCATTGAGGTAATCTATCTGGAGGCGCGTCCGGCACACGACTTAGGACCATTCCTGTTGGAAGAAAAAAACCTCATCAACTCTCTTGCTGAGATGCTCAGTTCAGCCCTCAGTCGCAAATCCGCGCAGCAGGCATTGCGCTTATCGGAGGAGCGTTTCGCCAAAGCATTTCAAGCCAGTCCGGAACCGATCTCTATTTATCGCCATCGTGATGGTTTTTTGCTGGAAGTTAATGAACGCTGGACAGCCGTTTACGGCTACAGCCGCCAAGAAGCTGTAGGGCGCACTTCGTTAGAATTGAACCTGGTCAAGCCGGAAGTTCGGCAGGGTCTTCGCCGCTTTCTGGAAGAGCAAGGCTCTATCCGCGATTTTGAAATTGAGTTTAAGACCAAACAGGGAGATATTCGTTATATTAACCTGTCAGCGGAGCAGCTCGTAATCAACAATGAGCCCTGTGACATCTATCTCCATCGGGATATCACCGAGCGCAAGCTGGCTGATGAACAATTATTAGCTTCGCGCGAGCAGTTACGCGCCCTTTCCGAACGCCTGAGAAGGGCGAAAGAGGAAGAAGGGATACGCATCGCACGCGAGATTCACGACGAACTGGGTTCTGCCTTAACCAGCCTGAAGTGGAGTCTTATGAGATTCGATAAAGTTTATTCCGAGGCTGGGAATTCGCTCGCTCATTCAAACCAACGGGAAGAGATTGATGAGATGGTGAGACTCGTTGATGGTACGATTAACACGGTCAGAAGAATTGCATCGGAGTTGCGACCAGGCGTTTTGGATGACCTCGGTTTAGTAGCCGCAATCGAGTGGCATGCGCAACAATTCCAGGAACACACGGGAATCGTTTGTCGGTTCGATTCCTCAATAGAAAATGTTGATCTGAATCGAGAGCAGGCGACTACCGTCTTCCGCATTTTTCAGGAGGCGATAACCAACATCCTGCGCCACGCTCAGGCAACCAAAGTAAACGTCTTGATCGAGGAGGAGGAGGGCGAGTTCGTTCTTGAGATCAGGGACAACGGTAGAGGGATTCTGGAGAGTGAGAAATCAGGCACACGGTCTCTCGGTCTCCTGGGAATGCGCGAGCGTGCTCATTCCGTAGGCGGGAGGATCGAAATTAATGGAATCACTGGGAAAGGGACGGTTATAATCGTCCGTCTTCTTGTACAAGATGACACAACATTTTAGAGGCCGCGCCCGGCGCAATAATAATTCCCGTCCATAGATGCTCGACCTGGCGTGCGGGGAGGGATGATGATTAGGATTCTCACGGTAGACGATCATGCGGTGGTCAGAAACGGCGTGAAAACGATTTTCGAGGGGCGTCCCGGTGTTGCCACTTTCGGGGAGGCAAGCAACGCTCTGGAAGCCTTCCGGCTCGTCCGCGAGCAGGATTGGGATGTGGTGGTGCTCGACATCACGCTGGGCGATAGAAGCGGCATAGAGGTCCTGAAAGAGCTAAAGCAGATTCGCCCCAAACTGCCGATCCTGATCCTGAGCATGCATTCAGAGGCGCAGTACGCTCGACGCGCTTTCAAAGCCGGTGCCGCAGGCTACATCACCAAAGACAGTTTGCCGGATGAACTCGCCAGAGCCATTAACAAAGTAGCTCTGGGCGGGAAGTACGTCAGCCCCGCCCTCGCCGAGATGCTAGTCATAGACATTGATAGTAGGATAGACAAAGCGCCACATGAGGGACTCTCTGACCGAGAGTTTGAAATTATGTGCCTGATTGCCTCCGGCAAAACGGTCAGCGAAATCGCCAATCTGCTGTCGCGCAGCGTTAAAACCATCAGCACGTATCGCGCCAGAATTCTGGAGAAGACGGGGATGCGAACGAACGCGGAGATAACCTACTATGTCATCCAAAACAAGCTAATCGAATGAGACAGTGTCGCTAGTCGCACCGCCTCTCTTATCCGTAATCTTTGATGCCAACTGGCTTTCCCTCCTGCCAAAGCATACAGCTTGTAGGACAAACACTGACACGCCTTTCAGCTATCCTGAACCCGATAATCCGAGTTACACCGATATTCATCCTGTTGTGCTGCCGTTATTGTTTAACAGCGGAAGGGAGCACCAGTAGTGAACCCTTTGCGGTGCGGCAGAAACGGGGGTAACTGCCGCACCGGAAGAGTCCGATTCGATTGCGTCGGGTTTCCGGTAACGAGTTGTATAAGGGTGTCGAGAGGTCAACTTAGGTCATTCCTCGCCACCAATAAAAAACGAAGGCTTTCCTTAAAGGAGCAAGCTCTGTGGATTGCAAACATTCCGGTTCTGTGAGGCGGGCATGAAAATTTTCATCGCAGACGAATCATCTCTGTTGTGCAGGCAGTTGATCGAATTGCTCTATGAGCCGAAAGGGGTTGAGATTGTCGGTCAAGCGCAGGGCGCGCCGGAAGCTTTGGCTGCGATCCGCGCGCTCAGGCCCGATGTCATCACGCTGGACATACAGATGTTTGGAGGGAGTGGTATTGATTTGTTGAAGAGAATCAGGCAAGACAATCACTCTTGTGTGGTCATCATCTTGACCAATTATTCCTCTCCACCTTATCGAAAAAAATGTATGCAGGCCGGAGCCGATTTCTTTTTTGATAAAGCGATTGAGATTAATGAAGTGAAACGCATCATCGAAGGCTTACTGCCGCGCTTCAACACCACGAACGCCTGAACGCAGTGGGTTTTTATTGAGAGAAACTTATGAATGTGGAGAGTCATGAAATCACCAGCATCGTCCATCAGGACGACAGCTATTCGATAATCCCTCCCTTGCAAGAAGGGGTTACAAACGATCGGAATCAATGGGCTTTGGGCAAGAGGAGTTCGGAGGAAGGATTGCAAGAGGTGCTTCTGATCGTTAACGACGTACCGGATCAATTAGATTTAATGAGTACCCTGCTGCAACAATCCGGTTATAAAATAATAACCGCTGTCGATGGATGCCAAGGCTATGAGGTCGCGCTCACACGGCGCCCTGATCTGATCATCAGCGATGTCTCGATGCCGCGCATGGACGGTATTGAGATGTGCCAGTTGATACGCACGCATCCCGACCTGCGTAGAATACCTGTGCTGCTGGTCAGCGCCATCCGCAAAGATAGCGAAAGCGTGGTCGAAGGATTAAAAGCCGGGGCTGATGACTATCTGGAAGTGCCTTACGACCCGATGCGCTTGGTTGCCAAAGTAACCCAGATTATCGAGCGCAGGCGCGCCGAAAGAAAACTTCACGAAAGTGAAGAGCGCTACCGCGACCTGGTAGAGAACGCCCGCGACCTCATCTACTCCCACGATTTAGAGGGCAACTTCATCTCGATGAACCAAGCCGGCGAGCAGATTACTGGCTATAGCCGCAAAGAAGTTCTCCGGCTGAATCTCGCGCAAACCGTCGCGCCTGAATATCTGATGAAAGCCCGCCTGATGGTCACTAGAAAGCTCGCTGGTAAAAAAGTCACCATCTACGACTTGGAGATCATCGCCAAGGATGGTCGTCGGATTGCGGTCGAGGTGAATACCAGAATCGTCTATCGAGATGGCGTTGCGGTCGGCGTGCAGGGCATCGCGCGCGACATCACCGCGCGCAAGCGCACGGAGGTCGCCTTGCGCGAGAGCCTGACGCTGAATCGGGCCATCCTGAATTCGCTGACGGCGCGCATCGCTGTGCTCGACCGCCAAGGGTATATCATCACCGTCAACGAGGCGTGGACGCAGTTGGCGCAGGACAACACAGGGGTGTCAGGACGCACGGATAGGGGTACGAATTACCTTCAGGTCTGCCAAGAGGCAACAGACGCCGGGGACCAGATGGCAAGCGAAATCAGTGCAGGCATCCTGGCAATTCTCAAAGGAGACCGCGACAGTTTCATGGTTGAATATCACTCGCCGCAGGAGGAGTGCTGGTCGTTGTTTTACGCCACGCCATTTGCGAGCGAGAATGGTGGCGCGGTCATCTCGCATATCAACATTACGGAGCGCAAAAGAACAGAGGCCGCGCTCAGGGAAGCTGAAGAGAAGTATCGGAGCATCTTTGAGAATGCCGTCGAAGGAATATTTCAGTCTACTTCTGATGGAAGATTCATTGCCGTCAATCCGGCGATGGCTCGCATTCTGGGCTATGAATCTCCGGCAGAACTCATCGCCCATCGCACTGACAATGGGGTACAACATTACGTTGATTCACACTGCCGTGCAAAGTTGGAGCAGGTGCTCGCCGAACACTGCCTGGTGGTGGGGTTTGAGTGTGAAGTCTATCGTAAAGACCTCAGCAAGATATGGATCGTAGAGAATATTCGCACGATCCGCGATGAAGGAGGTGCTGTGCTCTACAACGAAGGCTCCGTCGAAGATATTACCGAGCGTAAAATGCTCGGAGAGCAACTCCGGCAATCTCAGAAAATGGAAGCCATAGGACAATTAGCGGGCGGCATCGCACATGACTTCAATAACCTGCTCACCGCGATTGGCGGGTATAGCGACATGTCCATCCGGCAGTTGCAAGTTGAAGACCCTCTGCGCCATAACATTGAAGAGATCAAAAAAGCCGGTGACCGCGCTGCCGCACTGACGCGCCAGCTTCTCGCCTTCAGCCGCAAGCAAGTCCTACTACCAAAAGTCCTCGACCTTAACTCAATCGTTTCAGAGATGGAAAAAATGCTCCGGCGACTCATAGGAGAAAACATCGAATTGGGGACCGCGCTCGACCCAGAACTCGGAAGCATCAAAGCCGACCCGGGTCAAATTGAGCAGGTCATCATGAATCTCGCTGTGAATGCGCGCGACGCCATGCCGGCAGGCGGCAAATTGACAATTGAGACAGAGAATGTTTCCTTCGGCGAAGGGTACGCCGGACAGCATATCGCCGTCGTCCCCGGCTCTTACGTGATGCTGACGGTAACTGATACCGGCACGGGTATGGATGAGAAAACGAAAACGCGCATCTTCGAGCCTTTCTTCACCACGAAAGAAGTAGGCAAAGGGACCGGGCTTGGTCTGTCTACAGTCTATGGGATCGTCAAGCAATCTGGCGGAAATATATCGCTTCACAGCGAGGTTGGGCGCGGCACAACATTTAAAATTTATTTGCCGCTCATTGATGACGGTGCGCCAGAGTACAAGCGCAGCCCCGAACCCGAAGAATTCTTAAAAGGCTCGGAAACCATCCTCTTGGCAGAAGATGAAGAGATCGTGCGTCATCTGGTGCGCGATGTATTAGAGAGGTATGGTTATCAGGTTCTGGAGGCGACCAACGGCGGCGCAGCATTTTTAATCTGCGAACACTACCGAGGGGCAATCCACCTGCTGCTTACGGATGTCATTATGCCGGAGATGAGTGGGCGCGAACTGGAAAATCGTCTCCGGCAATTACGTCCTGAAATGAAGGTGTTATATATGACCGGCTATATGGATGATTCAATCGCCCAACACGGCATTCTCGATTCAGCAATCCCTTTTCTTCAAAAACCTTTCACCACAGACACTCTCGCGCGCAAAGTGCGTGAAGCGTTACAGGCTGATAAAAAGTGAAGGAGGGACCGGCATTCCCAGATGAAAACGAGAGACTGAAATTCTGGCAGTGGGTGAATCGTGTGTTGCTCTCTTAGCCCGCGAAAGCGGGCGACAGCATAAAGCCCCGCGCGTCAGCGCGTGGTATGAGACCGATTCGCGCGCTCCGAGCCTGCGAAGCGGGCGATAGATATTTGAATGGCAAACTCTATCGCCCGCTCTCGCGGGCTAGAAAAATCTTCCCCTCCTCGGTCCCACCCCCTCACGGACTGGGCTATATGCTGTCACCCGCTTCGCGGGTTCTTTGCTTGCTTTACGGCTTGTACAAAAGCAACACAATAATAAGACCCCGCCATCCGAATGGTCGAACCGCAATCAAAATCGCAACGTAAACCCATGGGTTATGAAAAGATTATTGAAAAAGAGATTCTGGATGAAAGCAATTGCAACTCTGCTGATCATCTTCCTTTTGTATCTGGGATTGTTGTGCTTTCCGCAACCCTTCTTTCATTACTCTGTGAGCGCGGCGAATCTGACGCTCTACTCTGATCAACCGTTTTCTGAAGAAGAAGCAAAGAAAGTTTTAGCGACGACGCAGGCAAAGCTCGAGGCTTCGCCGCTCTTTTTATCGCAGCAACATCATTCGATCTTCATTTGTAACACGCGCTGGCGGCAGCGGTTTTTTTTCAATCGCAATTACGGCGTTGGCGGCGTCAATTACTATCCGCTGACAAAGAATGTTTTTCTGCGCGATGCGTTGATTGAAGAGAATCGTTTGATTTCGCCTTCCGGCAAAATTGTCCAAGGCGACCGCACGCTCGATTATTTTATGGTTCACGAGATCGGGCATACGCTGACCAAGCAAGCCACCGGTTCGCTTCGTCATTGGAAACTGCCGGAATGGATTACCGAAGGCTATCCTGATTACCTGGGCAAAGGCAGTTCGTTTGATTACGAGGAAGCGCGACAGGCTTTTTTGTCGGAAGCGCCGGAGATGGATCGTTGGAAGTCAGGTCTTTATTTGCGCTATCACCTGCTGGTGGCGCATCTGTTGGACAAACAACATTGGAGTGTAGAGCGCTTGTTACAAGAAGCGCTCGAACAAAAAGTTGTTGAAGACGCGATAAAACAGTGAATAGTGAATAGTGAATAGTGAATAGTTTTTTATAGATGCGTCGCTTTCAATTTTACATTCAATCACAACAAGAGCTAAATAGTCCGGCTGTTGTAACTATTCACTGTTCACTATTCACTATTCACTATTCACTG
>JANMSG010000830.1:0-4460 GCA_031389065.1 Acidobacteriota bacterium
ATATAGCTCTCCTAGATGATTTGTGGAGCAGGTGGGGTAGCGTAGACTGTCTAGTCTGCGCAAGTCTTGCGCCGTAAATGACTTGAAAAGCCAGCGGGACTTAGTCTCAGTCAACCGCAGACTAGACAGTCTACGGTACAATCAGGATCCCTATAGCTACCAGAGAAAACCAAATCAGGCTTGAGTCAAACCAAGGCTTGGGCGAACGCCGGTTCTTGTATAAGAAGTGCTATCCTACAGCGTGAGCTGTAGGCAATCGAAAGCCTAAGATTTCCACTCACACTCATACCCACATTTTAATTTGAGCAGCATGGAGGTTGAGAAGCTACGCAATGATTAGTTAAATTCCCCAATAATCGAAAAGGAAACTGTGCGATTTTTACCAGTGAGAATCGAGCTTTTGATGAGGATATCAGCTTTTCGGCAATCGGATAAGAAAAGTCTGTATGAACCGGATTGTACGGAGCGTCCCTGTGGAGCATTAAAAAGCCCAGAATGGAAAACCTCCCCTGTCTGGGGACTGGGAATTTCAAAGAGCATGATATTTAGCTCGGTTAAAACGGTCTCGTCCTCTTGTCTAAGGATGCCTGTTAGATTTCTCATGTGATGTCCTCCAAGGAAATGAATTTGTCTCAACTTCGACAATGCAAGCAAGAGGCCAGTAGAAATAGGTGAATTAATCTGAAGTTGGTGTTGGCTGCTTCCGAATGACATCCTGAAATCGCGCAGGCTGCCTCTAAAATTTACGCGTGTGAATTCAGGTGAACTCGTGTAATCTTTGGCTGTCTTTTTTATCACCTAAGAAACAAAATCAACTCAATTGAGGAGAGACTGCATGAAAGTTCCCTACCAAACGCTCTTTTTCTTGAAGCAAAAAACAACTCTTTCGAGAGGCATGAACTCGCTCTTTGCCGTCGCTTTACTCTTTGCGCTGGTGTGCGGCTGTGTCAGGCCCGTGATGGCGCAAACATTTCGCGGCACAATTTTAGGCACCGTGACAGACCCATCCGGCGCGGCCGTCGCTGAGGCTACGGTTACAGCTAAAAATATCTTAACTGGAGTTAAGCGTTCCACCACCACCGATGACGCCGGTAATTATACGATTTCAGAATTACCGATTGGCGATTATGAAGTCAGAGTTGATGCTCGCGGTTTTCCCAGACATATCATTGTCACCAATGTAAAAGTCGAAGTGGCGGGTGAACGACGCATTGATGTGATGGTAGAAGCAACAGGACGTGATGAAGCAATGAGTATTAACGCTGATACGCTGCAAGTTCAAACAACCAACAACACGCTGGGCGGAAGGATTGCTGCCAGACAAGTCGCTGATCTGCCCATCAACGGACGCGACTTCACGAAATTTTTAGTGCTGGTTCCGGGCGCAACAGGTGACCCGTCTGGGGCGACCGATTCGCCAGGCTCGTTCGGGCTTTTCAGCACCAATGGCAATCGCGGCCGCGCCAATAACTTCTTGCTCGACGGCACGGATATGAACGACGGCTATCGCAATCTGCCAGCAATTAATGAAGCAGGCGTGTTCGGAACCCCCGCAACTATCTTGCCCGTCGAAGCGATTGCCGAAGCGGCGATCCTGTCAAACTTTGAAGCGGAATACGGGCGCAATGCGGGTTCAATCGTCAACATCGTCACCAAATCAGGCACCAACGACATTCACGGCTCTGTCTTCGAATTCTTCCGTCACAACGCTCTCGATGCCAGAAATTTCTTCAACCCGAAACCCGACCCGCAAACCAAATTCCGTAACAATCAATTCGGCTTTGCAGCAGGCGGACCCTTTGTGCAGAACCAGACTTTCTGGTTCACAAGCTACGAAGGGCAACGCGAAACCGCCGGGCTGAACTCGTTTGCTCGCGTACCTGACCCGCGAGAAATCGCCGCGCTTGGCGGCGCAACAAATCCTGTGATTCGCGATCTGCTGGCGCGCAATCCCTGGCCTGCGCCCAATCGCCCTGTAGCTTTGTTCGATCCGTCGCCAAATGTGTTCGTTACCACACCCGCAAAAAACAATATTCACAGCGTCATCGCAAAAATTGACCATTCATTCAATGAGCGCAGTCAACTCACAGGTCGTTACTATTTCGGCGACAGCGGCCAGTCGTTCCCGCTGGCAATCCTGGCGGGCAACGTCTTGCCGGGCTTCAACACGGTCACGCCGACGACTGTGAATCTGGTTTCGCTCTCTTTTTTGAAAATCTTTTCGCCAACCAAAGTCAACGAAGCGCGCTTCGGCTACAATCGTTTCGATGAAGGCTTCTTCCCGGAAGACCAGGACTTCGACCCGCGCTCTATAGGCTTGAACACAGGCGTTCAAGGAGCGCAGGATTTCGGTTTGCCTTTCATACGCATTCGCAACGACCCGGATTTCGGTTCGTCGCTCGCTTCCCTGGGGGCAACGCTTTCGGTGCCGCGGGCGCGCGTTGATACGAACTGGCATTTCATTGACAACCTGACTTTCAAATTGACCAGGCACGAAGTCAAAACCGGCTATGAATTCCGTCGCACCTTCGTCAATGCGTTTTTCGATGCGGGTTATCGCGGACGTTTGGATTTCGCCTCGCTCGAAGATTTTCTTTCCGGGACACTCAGCGGCGGTCGTTCCGCCAGAGGCGATTCGCGCCGCAACACCTATCAAAATTCGCATGCGGTTTACGCGCAAGACAGCTATAGGTGGAGCAAAAACCTGACCCTCAATGTAGGCTTGCGCTACGACTATTTCGGCGTCATTGGCGAAAAGCACGGACTGTTTAGCAACTTCGATCCGCAAAACGGCTTGCACCTGGTTGACCGATTGTATGACCGCGACTTGAACAACTTTTCGCCGCGCCTTGGTCTCGCCTGGGACGTTACGGGCAAAGGCAAAACGGTTGTTCGAGCCGGTTGGGGCTTATTCTACGATGCCTTCTCGCAAGATTTTTTCGTAGGGCAATTGCCTTTCAACACTTTTAATCCGGGTCCCGCTTACAACCCAATAGGTCCGGCAGCCATTCTCTTCTCCTTCTCAACCGTAGAAACCATTCAACGCGGGGTGCCGATTTTTACGGACTACCTTGATTCGGATGTTTTCGCGATTGATAGAAAAGCGCGAACCCCTTACGTGCAAAACTTCAACTTGAATATTCAACGCGAGCTTTTCAGAAACGTCGTAGCTCAAGTCGGTTACGTAGGTTCGCACGGCACAAAACTTTTCCGTTACAGAGACATCAATCAACCCGTGAACCCGGCCGTGTCAACGGCGAGACCTTTTGATAACGGACCATTTGCGCCATCAGGTGGGACGTTCTTTTATGTCAATCATCTGGAAACCACCTCGAACTCAAACTACAACGCTTTGCAAACCAGTTTGAGTTTGAGTAATTGGCATGGCTTCACTTCGCAGATGAACTACACCTGGTCGCATTCGATTGACAACGCCTCGGACGGACAGGATTATGTCGCCAACGCCACACAACCTGACAACAGCCATCGCGTAGATCAAGAGCGCGCCAATTCTAACTTCGACGTGCGCCAGCGCTTTGTATGGACTTTTGGTTACGAGTTTCCGAGTTTGTCGAAACGTTTCCCGCGCCTCGGTGAAGGCTGGCAGTTGAACGGCATCGTCACCCTCAGAAGCGGCGCGCCTTTTCATGTGAATTTGTTTGACGATTATAACGGCACGGGCGAATTTTTCCCGCGACCCGATTTAGTTGGCGACCCTTACGCGGGAACCAACTCGCCAGATAATTTCTTGAACCTCTCGGCGTTTGCTGTACCCTGCACCCTAAGCCCCGGAGGCGATGGCAGCGCGGCAGATTGCATACCCGGCTCGCAGCATTTCGGTAGCCTGGGTCGTAACTCGCTCGTCGGTCCCGGGTATCGCAACCTCGATATGTCTTTGTTTAAAACGACAAAGATAACTGAAAATGTGAAAGTGCAATTGCGCGCAGAGGTCTTCAATGTCTTCAATCATCCGAACTTCTCTTCGCCCTTGCTGCCGGGTTTTTCAGCCGATGCCAGCTTTAACGGCATAGACCCTGCGAGCGGTCGCGGCATTGGATTTTTGCCGATCACCGTTACGCCTGACGTAGGCATAGGAAATCCGTTTTTAGGCGGCGGCGGCTCGCGTGGGATTCAACTAGCTGTCAAACTGACATTCTGATGAAACCTAAATACGAATCAACACCAATGAAGGAATCACTGGTGTTGATTCGTATTTATTCTTTACAGGAATGGGATTGCTCCCTACATCTCAGTACAAGTATCTACATCATGACATATTCATAAAATCGGTCAATACCCTTATTTTATTGGGGTTTTTTGCTGATGTCTGGACACATTTTATTTGTCAGATTGATTGAGCTCTGAAAGAGCGTTATTCGATAGCCCAGCGCATCGCGCTGGGTGAATCCGCCGAGTTAAGTCTCAAGCCCTGAAAGGGCGAAACACCTGATTTCGCCCTT
>JANMSG010000084.1:0-2819 GCA_031389065.1 Acidobacteriota bacterium
GCAAAAGCAATGAAGCTCTGGCAGTTACTCACAATGAATGTGCCGCGCAAGCCAGAAGGAAGCACTCGCCATTTGAGAACCGCCTAACTCTCGTTGCTGGCGAGTTGGAAGTGGGAATCGAATGGTCGATTTACTAATGAGGTGAGAAGTGTTTGTCCCGTGTAGAAAACGTCTAACAAGAACCTGCACCGAATCCGCCGAATCGAGTTTCTTACTATTACTCCAGTGCTACAGGGCGGCCCTGTGATGTGGGGCGTTAGAAGTCTTTTAGTGAATCGGTCAATCCTGGTGATTATCGCCGAAGGTTTCCTGTCACGCCTGAGCTTTGGCATCGTCAGTTTCGCACTGCCGCTTTACGCCAGACAGTTGGGGTTGAGCCTCACAGAAATCGGCCTTTTAATTTCCCTGAGCGCCGTAGCGGAACAGGCACTCAAACCTCTCGCAGGTCATATTGCCGACCGCTTCGGCTTGAAATTCAGCTACGCCTCTGCCATAGGGCTTCGCAGTCTTGTCGCGCTGCTGCTGATTTTTGCTACCCTGTCATGGCAACTCTACGCTATCAGAATTTTACACGGCATCAGTGAGTCACTGCGCGACCCTGCGGTCAATGCTTTAATCGCCGACCAGGGAGATCAGAAAACCCTTGCCTCTTCTTTCGCCTGGTACTCGACGGCAAAGACTGTCGCAGGCTCTGTGGGTAAAGCCTTGACAGGCATTTTGCTTGCCGCTTCTGCTTATGGTTACGCGGAGGTTTTCACTCTAGCCTTTTTCCTTTCGGTGTTGCCGCTATTCGTAGTCGTTCGCTTCGTTCGAGACCAGCCTGTCAGAGAAGGTGTGGAAGCGGGCGATCAAATCCTCGCAGAGCCTATGACTGGTAATCCGCCCCTTGAGCCGCAATACGGCAGTCCAAGAAGCATAATGCCATTTACGATTCTTGGTTTCCTGATTGCCACCACCGCCAATATGCTGCACAACCTGTTTCCGGTGCTGGCGGTCGAGTACGCGGGTTTGACCGTAGCACAGGCAGGACTCATCTATACTCTTTCGATTCCGGTCGTCATAATTGCTGGTCCCTTGTTTGGATGGATCTCCGACAATGTCAGTCGAAACCTCGTGCTGTTGGTCAGAGGCGCAGCC
Source organism: Acidobacteriota bacterium (assembly GCA_031389065.1). Classification (GTDB taxonomy): domain Bacteria; phylum Acidobacteriota; class Blastocatellia; order UBA7656; family UBA7656; genus JACQDB01. The sequence continues at coordinate 1,138 of JANMSG010000084.1, forward strand.
AATATTTTTTCTTCGATTCTCTATGTCACCTTCCCTTCCTTCATCGGCATCACTTCAGGAAAACTGATAGACGACATGGGCAAAGCCGCCTTTCGTCCGGCTTGGGGGGCGCTGATGTCTCACATTTCCGGCTTTAATAAAAAGCGCAGGGCACGAACCATCGGCTACCTCAGCTTTGGCGAAGGTTTGGGAGAAATCGTCGGCCCTATATTGGCTGGGTTTTTATGGAACGCCTGGGGCATTACGGTTGTGGTTGCCGCGCGCGTCTTGCTGGCGCTGATCAGTGAAGTCTACGCGATTGCACTGATGAAAAGACTGCAAAAGAAGGGTTGGAATAATCCTCCGAACGGTGATAGATTTAAGCCCTCCGGACACACTTCAAAAAGCGACGGAGACAAGCGAGGAGATTCTCTGACAGACCATGCGGCTGACTCGGCCATCGCAAGAAATCAGGAGTGACCACCTACAAAGCAAGTAGCGGATACAACTCCCGGTTTCGCCACACAGGAGAGATTTCGAGATCATGACGAAAAAAAGCAATAAGCAAAAGACTAAAAACGCAAACCAAATCGGAAAGGCTGTCTTCAGCCAATCACTCATCGCTTTATTATTTGTGGGCGTGATGTTTTGCTGTGCCTGTAAAAATTCAGATAAGAGCAAGGCTTCCGATAAAGACGATAAGAATGGCAAGAAGGAGAAAACCATGGCAGGCAATGCAATCGCTGGAGGAATTTATGAAGCGTCAGGGGTAATTCAGGTTCCTGGCACCGACAAGGTTCTTTTTGTTGACGATGGTCGCCCCGGCGAAGTCTTCTTGATGAAGATTGACCCGGCGGGGCAGCAAGTCGGGGAGGTCTTGCCCATAAAGCTTGGGGCGCACGTAGAGAACCCGGAAGGCATTACTTCGGACGGCTCCTATTTCTATATGGTCGGGGCTCAATCGAATCCGAAAAAAGGCGAACAAAATGCGATCGCAAGGTTCATGTTCAACCCTACGACGCAAACCGTCACTAGCGTCGAAGTGATTAAAGATTTTCGCACCTTGTTGCTTCAAAATGTCGCCGATCTGAAAGGCGATGCGGAGAAGAAAGGGGTGGACGGCGGTCTCAATATCGAAGGCCTAGCCTGGGATCAACAGCAGCAAAGATTGCTGCTCGGCTTGCGCTCTCCCATACGAAACGGGCAGGCTCTGATTCTGCCGCTCAAGATGAACGATCCGAAGGGAGCCTTCACGGCCAGCAACATGAACTTTGCAGAGTCCCGACTGATTCAATTGCCACTCGGTGGTCAGGGCGTTCGTGAGATTCAATACGACGACAACCTGAAGTCTTTTCTGCTGATTTCAGGCGCTCCTGAAAACGCCGAGAAAGGCGAGTTTATTCTGTGGCAGTGGGATGGTTCATCTGACAAGGCGCAGCCTGGGCGAAAGCTAACGCTCGATTCAAACATGAAGCCAGAAGGCATAACGGGATTCCGCTCCGAGGGTCAGCAATTTCTACTCATCATGGGTGATGCGAACCGCTATATGAAATTCGATTATGCGGGCACCTTCTAAATGAATTCCAGAAGGTGGTACGGGGAAATTCCAGAGATGTGCCGGAGGCGCAGAAAGAAGGTAGCCAGACGTGCAACGTCTGGGAGTCAGTCCACCAGAGTCTGCGCTCTGAAAGAGCGCCACAAAC
>JANMSG010000832.1:0-2719 GCA_031389065.1 Acidobacteriota bacterium
ATATAGCTCTCCTAGATGATTTGTGGAGCAGGTGAGGTAGCGTAGACTGTCTAGTCTGCGCAAGTCCTGCGCCGAGAATGACTTGAAAAGCCAGCGGGACTTAGTTCCAGTCAACCGCAGACTAGACAGTCTACGGTACAATCAGGATCCCTATAGCTAGCGATTCAGGTTCAGGCGATATAAGAGATGGGATAGCGCTAACGGGGCTCGAACCCGTAATACGGCCTTGAGAGGGCCGCGTGTTAACCAATTACACCATAGCGCCAGGTTATCAAATGAACCTCGCTCGTTGATTGCAAGCGAAGCCTGATTATACATATCCTAAGCGCTTGCCGCAACGCTCTATTTATCTTGAAAATCGTCTGTTTGAAAATTGAAATTCGTTTATAAAAAAGCTTAATGGCAAATATTAAGAGGATTAATGGCTAAAGAGACTTCCAGCCCATTTGCTATATGTCTGTGTATTTTGAAACATCTTGCCAGTCTGGCTTTTGGCAAATTGCTTGAAGAATCTCAGGGAATTATCTGCAAAATAATTTGCTCTTTTTTAACTGGGATGATAATTATACGTTTAACTTTCGGGAGCGATTTGCCACCTAATAGTTTGCATGACCTTGTTCTTTCGGCTAGAACAGTAATGTGAATTTTCTGGTTGCTTGAATGTCACCCAATCTTGCAAGAGTATATTAGCTCGCCATCAATCAATGCAGTACAAGTTTGAGAAGCGATGCTGATTGCGCATCGGTAGAAGTTGGCGCGAATCGAATGACGAATGCTGTTTTTTGTTTGACAGGAAATAAAGCCCATTCCTAGAGTTCGGGGTTGAGGAAACGATGCAGATTTTTCATGCCAGCACCAATACTATCGCCAAATTGAGCATATTTGGCGGGCTTTTTATCGCTGTAGGCTTATTGTTTTTGATACTGGGTATCCAAAGATCTTCTTACGTTACACAAGAGGGCGTGGCGCGTGAACAACCGGTTCAATTCAGCCATCAGCATCACGTAGGCGGCATAGGCATTGATTGCCGCTATTGCCACACCTCTGTTGAAACATCAGCATCGGCAGGCATCCCGCCGACCAAAACCTGTATGAATTGCCACTCGCAAATCTGGTTGAGCAGCCCATACCTGGAACCTGTGCGCGAGAGTTGGAAAACCAACAAACCGCTGCAATGGAACAGAGTTCATGACTTGCCGGATTATGCCTACTTCGATCACAGCATTCACGTCGCCAAAGGCGTAGGCTGTTCAACCTGTCACGGCAGAGTTGATCGTATGCCTTTGATGTGGCAGAACGCATCTTTGCAGATGGAGTGGTGTCTGGAATGCCATCGCAATCCCGAAAAATTCATCCGTCCGAAAAGCGAAATCTACACCATGGATTGGCCACCCAATTCTTCAGACAGTGAAGAGTCCAGGCAGGAGACACGTGGGAAAACGGTTCCTGAACAAAGCCGGATCGAAGAGCATAAAAAGAAAGATTGGGACCCGGAAGGCGATGGTTGGAATCAGGCTGTGGACGGAAAAAAACTGGTTGAAGAGTACAAGATTCTCAAACCGAATGTGCTGACGAGTTGTTCGACTTGCCATAGATAATCTAAAGGAAGACTGAGAATTAAGAGGAGCCACACAACTGCATGACGAAGAAACGCGAGCTTACAATTTTGACTGGTAAAAGCAACAGCGCTGCTCAATCTTCTATCGTGAATATCAACGCCGCAAAGACTGGCAAGGAGTATTGGCGCAGTCTTGAAGAACTCGCCGAGACTCCCGAATTTCAATCCTACTTGCATCGCGAGTTTCCCGAAAACGCTTCGGAATGGAATGACCCCAAAGGGCGCAGAACCTTCATGAAATTGATGGGCGCCTCACTTGCCTTTGCAGGTCTTTCGACCGCTTGTGTCGTACAACCGGAAGAAAAAATTGTCCCTTATGTCAAACAACCGGAAGATTACATTCCGGGTAAGCCCTTGTTTTTCGCAACCGCGATGACGCTTTCAGGCGTTGCCAGCGGCTTGCTTGTCGAATCGCATATGGGGCGGCCTACGAAAATTGAAGGCAACCCCGACCATCCGCACAACAGAGGCGCGGCAGGAGTCTTCGAGCAAGCTTCCATTTTGAATCTTTATGACCCTGATCGCTCACAGGTCGTCAATCGCCTGGGCGATATTCTTTCGTGGACATCATTTTTAGGCGCACTGCGGCAATCGCTCGAAGCGCAAAAGGCTTTGCAAGGCGCGGGACTGCGAATCTTGACGGGAGCCGTCGCTTCGCCTACGCTTGCCAATCAGTTGAAAGAATTGAAAGCGCTTTTCCCTGCGATGAAGGTTCATCATTACGAACCTGTCAATAACCGCAATGCGATGGCGGGCGCGAAACGGGCTTTCGGTGAAGCGGTTGAAGCAGTCTATAATTTTGAAAACGCTAAAGTGGTTTTATCGATTGACGCAGACTTTCTTTCCGGTCATCCATCGAACCTGAAATACATACGCGATTATGTCAACACGCGACGTTTGCAAGACGGCAAGAAAGAGATGAGCCGACTTTACGCTGTCGAAACTTTTCCTTCAAATACAGGCGCAAAAGCAGACCATCGTATGGCCGTAAGAGCTTCGGAGATGGAATCATTTGTTCGCACAGTTGCCGAAAAGCTCGGCGTTGAAGGCGTCAAGAGTGAAGGCACATCGGCAGACGGCAAATACCTTGACGTACTGGTT
>JANMSG010000098.1:0-5145 GCA_031389065.1 Acidobacteriota bacterium
GCAATGTGTTGCGCATCCGCCGCTGAACCGCCGTTGCCAAAAATCAAGAGTTTACCGCCAGCTTGAATTGAAGCAATGATGAGTTCGGCGGCTTCGGCAACTTCTTCCGCATGTTCATCAAAAAATTTTTGCTTTATCGCAACGCTCTGGCGAGCATATTCTTGAATTCGTTCTCTCATCATTTATCACTCAACGCCTTCGACAAGCGGAATGTCTTTGAACTTCAATAAAATTTTTAAATTTCTCATGATTATTCTATTGCGACGTCTTCTCAAATTCAGGTTTAGCATAAGCTAAGGCTTGTCTGATGTCTTCGTCTTCCAGCTCCGGGTATTCTTGTTTTAATTCGTTTCGATCAGGATAAGTAGCAACCGCGTCAAGTACACGCTTCACAGTGATTCTTAAATTTCGGATGCAAGGCTGGCCATTGAGTCGCGCCGGATTGATAGTAATTCGGTCAAAGGTTTTCATAGGTATGCGTTCCCTCCAAAATATTCAGCGTTGGAAATATTCATCAAATGTACATTGTAAGCACCAAGCAACCTATATTATGCCGTTTTGCGTTTGAGATGACCGTTCAATACAGCTTTCAATGCCTGTCCCGTGTAAGAGCGGCGATTGCGTGCTACCTCTTCGGGCGTTCCTTCTGCAACTAGACGTCCGCCTTCTTCGCCGCCTTCGGGTCCTAAATCAATGATCCAATCTGCGCTCTTCATCACATCCAGATTATGTTCAACCACTAAAACCGTGTTACCAAGCGAAACCAACTGATGCAGGACATCTAACAACTTTCGCACGTCCTCAAAATGCAACCCCGTTGTCGGCTCGTCCAGTATATAAACCGTTCGACCCGTCGCGCGCTTCGATAATTCTTTCGATAACTTGATGCGTTGCGCTTCGCCGCCAGAAAGCGTAGTCGCTGATTGACCGAGTTTAATATAGCCCAAGCCCACATCAATCAAGGTCTGCAATTTCACTTTGATTTGCGGGATGTTTTCTAAAATAGGCAAAGCTTCTTCAATCGTCGTGCCCAACAAATCGGCTATGGATTTCCCTTTGAAGCGAACTGCCAGAGTCTCACGGTTATACCTTCCGCCACGACAGACATCGCACAGCACATAGACATCCGGAAGAAAATTCATCTCGATGCGCTTCATGCCGTCACCTTCACAGGTTTCGCATCTGCCCCCCTTGACGTTGAACGAAAAACGTCCGGGCTTATAGCCGCGCTCTTTCGATTCGGGCAACATCGCGTACAACTCGCGTATGTGTGTAAACACGCCTGTGTATGTCGCAGGGTTCGAGCGCGGCGTACGACCAATTGGCGATTGGTCTATCTCAATCACTTTGTCTATGTGTTCAAGCCCTTCGACACTGCGATGCTCGCCAGGCTCGGCTACACTCTTGTAAAGAGATTTTGCCAGACTTCGGTATAAGATATCGTCAACCAATGTTGATTTCCCTGAGCCTGAAACGCCTGTTATGGTGATGAACAGACCAAGCGGAAACGACACATCGAGATTCTTGAGGTTGTTGGCTTTCGCACCAAATATTTTAATCGCTTTGCCATTTGAGGGACGCCGCTCATCAGGCACAGCAATTTTTAATTCGCCGGAAAGGTAACGAGCGGTGAGAGAATCTTTTGACAAAATGATTTCTTGCGGCGTGCCTTCGGCGACGATGTGGCCGCCGTGCGCGCCCGCGCCCGGACCTAAATCAACAACGTGATCGGCGCGACGAATGGTTTCGTCATCATGTTCGACGACCAACACCGTGTTGCCTAAATCCCTTAATCGTTCCAGCGTGTCTAACAATTTCAAATTGTCTCGCGGATGTAAGCCAATCGAAGGTTCATCGAGAACGTACAACACACCGCGCAGTTGCGAGCCAATTTGCGTGGCGAGCCGAATGCGTTGCCCTTCACCGCCTGAAAGCGTTGACGAACCTCTGTCTAAAGTTATATAGCCGAGTCCCACTTTCTCTAAAAAATTCAACCTCTCGCGGATTTCGCGCAAGATGAGTCCGGCAATTTTTTCTTCTCTATCAGCGAGTTTCACGCTCTTGAAAACTCGCACAGCGTCTTTGATGGGCAAGGTTGTGTAATCGGCAATCGTATGACCGCCAACCCGAACCGCTAACGATGCGGGTTGCAGACGATTGCCATTGCATTCCGGACATACGCCTTGCGCGATGAGCGCATCGAATGCAGCGATTGCGGTTTCACTCTTTGCTTCAAAGGCGCACTTATTCAAATAAGCGACCGCGCCTTTCCATTCCGTTCGATATTCATAGGTGCCGTACCGCAAAGTGATACGCTCTTTCAAGCCGTAGTAAAACGCCTCATGCATCTTTTGCGGGAGTTCGGCAAATGGGGTGTCTTCTGAAAGACCTGCCAGCTTCGCAAGAGCGATCAAAACCCCGCGTAAAAAATTATTGATGCCTAAATCAGCGAGAAACATTTCTTGATGTTTGATCGGAATGGTCGGGTCGCTGATTAATTTCGCGGGATTGATTTCGGATTTTACGCCTAACCCGTGACAGGCTTTGCAAGCCCCATACGAGCTGTTGAACGAAAACGAGCGCGGCTCAAGCGTCGGGATCGAGACATTGCAATTCGGGCAAGCCATCTTTTCCGAATAGAGGTGCTCTTCGCCATCGACGACTGAAATCAACACCTGACCATCAGTGAGTTTCGAGGCGATCTGCACGGAATCTTCCAGTCGTTTTTGCACGCCCGGTTTGATGAGCAAACGATCAACCACGACTTCGATGGAGTGATTGCGGCGTTTATCGAGTTTAATGTCTTCATCGAGTTGGCGTAGTTCGCCATCAACTCGAGCCCTTGTGAAGCCCGAGCGCGCAAGTTTTTCAAGCTCCTTTTTGAATTCCCCTTTGCGCCCGCGAACGATTGGTGCAAGCACCATCACACGTTCGCCTTCCGACAAATGCCTCAAGTGCTGGACGATTTGATCAACCGATTGGCGCGAAATTGGTTTCCCACAAATATGACAATGCGGTTGCCCTATGGAAGAAAAAAGCAGGCGCAAGTAGTCATAAATTTCCGTGACTGTGCCGACCGTTGAACGCGGACTGCGTGAAGTGGTCTTCTGTTCAATCGAAATCGCCGGTGAAAGCCCGTCAATCGAATCAACATCTGGTTTTTCCAGTTGGTCAAGAAATTGCCGCGCATAAGCCGATAGCGATTCGACATAACGGCGCTGCCCTTCGGCATAGATGGTATCGAATGCCAGACTCGATTTGCCAGAGCCTGAAAGTCCTGTGATGACAGTTAAACGATTGCGTGGTATTTCCAGGCTAATGTTCTTGAGATTGTGTTGCCTCGCTCCGCGAACCGTAATTTTGTTTATTGCCATGTATCCCTTGTCAGGTAGAGACGAGTTTTCTTCAAACTATAAACAAATGATTTTAACGGAGAGAGAAGTTAGGGTTCAAGTAAAGCAGGCGTACGTTGAGTATTTATTGAAGCAAGCGATATAAACACAGATACGAATCTCACGAATCTTAACCTAGACCCCAACAAGGAATAACACCTGCCTTGCCTATATTTCTTAAACGCTTGAGGAATTTGTGAGTTATGGCATTTGTCTATGCGCATAACAAAGTAAGAAAGGCATTATAAGGTATGAATCTTCGTTTCGATTGTCCTCATTCAGGATTTCCCGATGAACTATTCTTATGCTTTTTAGGCACAAGGCAATGGCGCAGAATTTTCAGCCTATCTGCACTCGGGGTTGTGCGAAACCTGAATCTTCTGCGCCATTGCTTTCTCTTTGCCAAAATCCGTTATTGCGTCGAACAATTGCAGTCGCTATTCGTTATGTTCGGATCCGCAATGCTATAGGACTTGCCTTCCACAATTACGGTTGCATTCCCCTGACCGGTGCAGGTGTTAACCAAAGCGTTGAGGCGCACGCTACTTCTCGCATCGTTGGTCAAGGTAGTTTTGCAGCCGTTGACTGATGAGATGAGCTGCCCTCTGACGCTCCAGCCCTTGCGGCAATTGACGAACTCAAATTCTCCGGCTCTGATGTTGTAGCGCAGGACATTGCCGTTGGCATCATCCTTGAGACAAGTAATAAAGGGTACGCCCTCGGCGATCTTCGAAACGAAAGCATCGGTGCCGGTAAGCCCGGCAAACATTCTATCGAAAGCGTTCGGAGTCGTGTGAAAGTCCCTAGAGGTTGTAGACCCTGCCACGTAGGCATTGTTTGCCGAATCCACTGCCACGCAGGTGGCAATATCAACTCCCGTGCCTCCCATCAGGGTGGAATAGAGATACCCCGTGCCGCTCGCGTTAAGTTTGGTCAGAAAGGCATGGGTGCAGGGTGGGAATTGGCAGGTGCCGTTATTCGCAAGAAACAGCGCGTCCCTCGTCGTCGGGAAGTTGGTCGAGTTAGTAGAGCCAACGATATATGCATTGCCAGATGCATCCACCGCAAGGTTATGTACAGAATCGGTGCCGCTGCCACCAAGATAGGTGGAATAGGCAATCTGACGGGTTGTCAAGTTGAACCTTGTGACAAAGGAATCGGTGATACCTGCCATATTCCTTTGCAGGGAGGTAGTGGGTAGGTCAGTAGAAAACGTGCGCCCGGAAATAATCGGATCACCTGAGGGAGTGAGCGCAATATCAAATTCAGACTCAAACCCACTGCCGCCAAAATAGGTTGAGAACAACAGGGCGGAACCTGAGGGGTTGAGCTTGGCAACAAAGGCATCGCCTCCGGCAGCCGCCCCGACATAGATGGTATTGGGCGATGTCGGGTCAATGGCTATCTTTCGAATGCCGCCGCCAATTGGCTTGTCGAACATCTGCGCCCAGGTCGCTCCGCCATCTGTGCTCTTCATCAGCGAGCCCAGCCCGGTGCCCGCATAGACAATCGATGCATTGCCGGGGTCAACAGAAAGCGTCCGGATAAAAGGCAGGCTCATCGTTTGCCAGCTTGCCCCACCATCCGTGCTCTTTGAAAGGTTACCCGCAGAACCTACAAAGATAATGTTGGGGTTTGACGGGGCAAAGCGAATGAACCGGATATTGCTCAGTGTATAGTGCAGCGCCGCCCAGGCTCCATTCTCATACTTCCAGAGGCCGGAAAACTCTGTGTTGCAGTCAATCCCGCTCAC
>JANMSG010000164.1:0-12395 GCA_031389065.1 Acidobacteriota bacterium
CCCGGTTCTGACCTTCCCTGAGTAATTCTCTTTAATGTTTGTCATCAGACGCCAGCGTTGTATAATAGTTTTCTCACATCTGAAGTGAAATCACAGCACAAGAGAAAATCAAGCAGCGCGCGTTTATGGCTAGACAAAACATTTTACAGCTTGGCAATCCGTTGCTACTCGAAAAATCGGGTCATATAGATGACTTCTCTGCGTCGGACACGCAATCGCTTGTGCGAGATTTGAGCGACACCCTGGCTTCTTTCAGAGAAGCAACAGGTTATGGACGCGGCATCGCAGCACCGCAAATCGGTGTCTTGAAACGAGCGCTCTTTATCAGGATGCAGCCAACGGGATTTTGCTCGGCGCTCTTGAACCCCGAAATCATCTGGTCGAGCGAGGAAAAGATGCTGTTGTGGGACGACTGTTTCAGCTTTCCGGATTTGCTGGTCAGAGTCGAACGCGCCGTTCGGGTAAAAGTCGCCTATACGAATGAACAAGGGTCGCAGCAAACCCTTGAAGCAGAAGGCGATCTATCGGAATTATTGCAACATGAAATAGATCATCTTGACGGCATACTGGCAGTCGAGCGAGCAATTTCACCAAAGGCTTTTTCAACTCGCACGGAGTGGGAACGCCAAATTCGACGCTAAAGGCTATTTTTCATCGGTCAAAGCAACGGATGAAAAAAAGTAAAAACTTTTCAGACTTTCGGCTCCCCCCTATGGTCTGAAAAACAGGGGTTATCTCATCAACCCTTATTGCACCAGAAAAATTTGAGCGCAAAAAGTAGGCGCGAAGACAGAGCAACGCGGGAGTCTTTTCAAAATTCACTCCTGCCAAAAGCTTATGCGCCCCCTTACGATTTGTGATGGCTGAAGGCGGTCGTCCGCCGTTCAATTCAAGGAGGAGAGCAATTTATGGCAAGTATTAATTACGAAGAAGCCGCCCATTTGCTAAGGCGTATGGGCTTTGGCGGCAACGAAGACGAACGCAATGAACTTGTAGCCAAAGGCTCGCGCGAAGCGGCTGTTGATTTTCTGATCAACTATAACAGCATTGATAACAGCGCAATGGATCAATTGCTAGCCACATACTTCGACTTTAGCAGTGGACCGCAAGACAATACGAAGTTCAATCAGGCAGAGATTCGCAGATGGTGGACAACCAAAATGGTTTTATCCAGGCGTCAGTTTGAAGAGAAGATGACGCTGTTCTGGCACAATCATTTCGCCAATGCGCTTTCAAAAGTGCAAGACGTTTATATGTACAACCAGAATCTGACCTTCAGAAACAACGCGCTAGGTAGGTTTGACGATCTCTTGCTCAAAGTAGCCCAAGACCCGGCGATGCTACTTTTTCTTGACAGCACTACCAGCACCTTAGCCGCGCCAAACGAAAACTGGGCGCGCGAACTGCAAGAGCTTTTCACCACGGGCATCTTTGATGTCGTAACTGGGCAGCCCAACTACACCGAAGACGATGTGAAAGAGATTGCCAAATGCTTCACCGGCTGGCGATTCCGCAGAACGCAGGGCAATCAATCGCCGTTTGCCTATACAACATTCATAGACCCCAATCAGGTGAATGCAGGCGCGAAGACAGTTTTTGGGGTTACCGCAAACTATACGGGACAAGATATCATCACACTGCTTGCCGCCAAACCCGCTACAGGGCGTTACCTGGTCTATAAGCTTTTTACTTTCTTTGTCTATCCGTTAGACCTCAACAGCGCAGCAGACAAAGCGACCATTGATAAGTTCGCGAATGTCTATCAAAGCAGCAACCATTCCATTAAAGAACTGGTCAGCGCGATCTTCAAGTCAGACGAGTTCTTCAGCACGCGGGCGCGCTTCGGTCTCATCAAAATGCCAATCGAATTTGTTGTTGGCGCGGTAAGAATGCTCAAAGCCACCTATATTCCAGGCACTGCTCAACAAAGAGAAACCCTGCTCTACACGCGCTCAAGAACGATGGGACAAGACATCTTCAATCCGCCTGATGTTGCCGGTTGGGAGTTCAATCTCGGATGGGTCAGCACGGCGACTATGCTTGAGCGTTTCAACTTCGCCAATAGCTTTATCACCAGCCGTCCAAACGGCACGCCGCCGCAAGGCGTTTTTGTCCCAACCGCGCAGCTTACGACCTGGACAAAAGCCAATGTCAAGAAGACCGTGGGTAGATTCTTAGAGGTGTTGGGGCCACTTGCCGTTGATACACCGAGCGTCAAAGAGTTAAGAAAATATCTAACTTTGAATGATCAAGGTACTGCGGTTGAGTGGGTGATTAGTGACGCAAATGTTGACAAGAAGGTTCGCGGTCTTGTTCATCAAATCTTGTGCCTGCCGGCATTCAATTTGAATTAAGAGGGGGAGAATTATGGCAACGACTAGAAGACAATTTATCAAACGAAGCGCAGGTGCGGTATCCGTCAGTATGCTGATGCCCAATCTCTTGCTGGCAAGAGGGCAAGATGCTGCCGCTGTTGATCCAAGTCGCAGAATCCTGCTGCTGATCCAGATGGGCGGCGCAAATGATGGACTGAACACGGTTATTCCATACTCAAACGCGCGCTACAAAAGCTTACGTCCCAATCTGGGATTCCTTGAAAGCGAACTGACTGCCAATGGCACTTCGACGATCATTGATAGTTCGCTTGCTTTTCATCCGGAGTTGGTGGAGTTGAAAGGATTTTGGGATGCAGGTAAAGTAGCAACCGTGTTGGGCGTCGGGTATCCAAGCCCGAACCTCTCGCACTTCTCATCTACAAGTGTATGGATGACGGCCAGCACCAGCGCCACAGGTGCAGGTTGGATTGGCAAATATGCTGATCTTGCCTTGGTTGGAAAATCGGGTTTATCTGCCGTATCTATCAACAGTGCATTGCCGCAGATTATGTTTGCCAACAAGGTAGTGATCCCGAACATCACGCCGTCAAACAATGCGGCGAATCTGTTTTCCAGCTACACCTATCAAACGGATGCAAGATTCACCGGAGACCGCAACAATCAAGTGAACTCTTTTAGGGCAAACAGCTCTCGCGTTTTCGATGCGGGAACTTTCTTAGCGGCACTGGCTGGCTCAAGCTTTGACGCAGAAGCAGGCGCTACGTTGGTGCAAAATACCGTGTCAACATACAATTCAACCGTGACTTATCCGGCGGGGAGTCCGCTCGCGAGTCCATTGAAGATGGTAGCGCAATTGGCTACGACGATACCGGAGTCAAACATTTTCCACATTGCCTACGGCGGATTTGACACGCACTCGGGGCAAATCACCTCGGCAGGTGGAGCCAACCGAGCTACAGGGCAACATGCCAATTTGCTCAGATACCTGTCAGAAGGCATTAAAGCATTCCTTGATGACATGACTTTGCAAGGGTTGGCAGACAATGTAGTGATCATGACTTATTCAGAGTTTGGTCGTCGCACAGCAGAGAACGCTTCCTTCGGATGCGACCACGGCACCGCATCGCCGCTGTTTGTCGTCGGCAACAAAGTCAAAGGCGGATTTTATGGCGCGCAACCTTCGATAGAAGCGACGGCGCTTGATCGAGGCGGAAACATGGTATTTACGACAGACTTTCGCTCCGTCTATTCGACGATCATTGACAAGTGGCTGCCGAATGGTGATTCGCGCGCGGTGCTTGGAGGTTCGTACGCGAATCTGGGCTTCTTGTAAGCTGGACAAGTTTACTCAATGAAGGTTGAGGGCTAGGAGCAGTTGAATTTCAGACTTGAGATTCAAGCGGATTTCAAGTTCGAGATTCAATTGCTCCGAATCTCCCTGTCAACTTCCTTTATTCAATCCTCACCTCTTGTCGCGCAGCACAAACACAATCTACTCGCAGCGCAGCTAACCATTGTCCCAATTGATTTGGTTAGGCGAGGTGCAGATTAGAGGATTTATAAAGAAAGGATGTACAAGATGATTAATCTAAACATAAAACAAAAAATTCAATTAGCGGTCGTTTTTTTATTCCTGCCGATCATCGCTTACGCAAGCGCCTTCGGGCCGGCATTTGGACATACAGGTGCGCCGGGCGATAATGGAAATTGCACTGCCTGCCACGCAGGTAATGTGAATTCCGGCGTTGGTAGCATCGCCATCACAGGGATTCCTATTGCCTATACTCCGGGACAAATCTATCCATTGACAGTTACGGCGCAACAAACCGGCAGACAAAGATTTGGTTTTCAACTAACCGTTATTGACGCGAGCAATAATCGCGCAGGAACCTTAACTCCTCTCACTGGCGAGACACAATTAAATCCCGTATTAGGGCAAGGAGATCGTCAATATATTGAACATACTCAGCAAGGGACTATTGGTTCCGGTAATCGCTCATGGCAAATACAATGGACGGCCCCCACCACAGATATAGGCGGGGTGCGCTTCTTCGTCGCCGGAAATGCTGCCAATAATGATGGACAGCAGGGCGGAGATAGCATCTACCTTAACAGCTATCTTTCTGATCCCAGAGCCGCAATCCCTGTGACTATCGCGTTAACTTCACAGCTAGATGGGCTGACACTTACGGCAGGCTCTATGCAAAGAATTAACTGGAATGCAACAGGTCTAGCGAATATCACCTTGATAGAGGTTCGATATTCAACCGATGACGGGGCAACTTTCCCGATTACCAATCTTGTCTTCTCCACAACAAACGCCAATCTCACAGGTTTCGATTGGACAGTGCCAAACACGCCTACGACACAAGGACGCATCCGTGTTCAGGCATCAAACGGACAAGGCGGGGCTACAGAAAGTCGAAGCGGACGCTTCACGATTCAAGGCGGCGGTCCAATCACGAACAACCCTGTTATCACGAGCGTGACGCTGAAAGGGCCCAAGTTATTCGTCAACGGCAGTAATTTTCAGGAAGGCGCAATTGTCGAGATGAACGGCGAAGATCAAAAGACCGCCACCTGGGATCCGCCAACCTTCGCGCTGCGCTGCAAGAAAGCGGGCAACAAGATCGCTGTTGGAGCGACCGTAAATCTTGTTGTGAGAAATCCTGATGGCACGCGTTCCAATGGCATGCTGTTCACGCGCCTGGAATAAGCACCGTTCATGATTTCCTGGCTCTGACTTATCGCTTTGCTGTAACTTCACTTCTTACCGCCACCTGCAATTTCAAGCAGGCGGCGGTATTTTTTTTTGCACCCTCAACCCTCTTACATTCCGTAGAACTTTTTATTGGGGAGTATCTTTTATCGTACGAATATTTTGACAGTCTTTTTTGCGGTGGCGATCATTAGGGTTAACTACTATTTAATGATAGAATTTGAGATTATTGAAACCTACATAAACCACAGGGCGTAATAGGATTCGGTTGCATAATCGCCAACACAATCGGAGGACAGCTTTACAAATGCAAATTAGTCGCAAGAAGAAAATTATCTTTATATCGGCAGCAGTAGTCGGTCTATTAGCCATCGTGCTGATTTCATCGCGCCTGAAAAATAAAGAAGGAGAGCCAGTTCAAGCCGCAACGGTCAGTCGTCGCGCCAAGCTTGAATCTAAAGTTACCGCATCAGGCGATATACGCCCGGTCAGGTATTACGACCTGACAGCAGAAGTTGCAGGAACCGTTCAACAGATTTACGTGACCGAGGGCGACCCGGTTAAAAAGGGTCAGCCCTTAGTTCGCGTTGACCCCACGCAATTCAATTCGCAGGTTCAAGTCAACGAAGCAGGCGTCAGAGTCAGTCAGGTTGACGTTACCAGTCAACAGGTCGCTATTCAACAAGCGGAAAACAATGTCAATCAAATTAAAGCATCACTCGCCGGCGCAGAAGCAGACCTTGACCGCAGCAAAGTGGACCTTCAATATTCTGAAGTAGAACTCAATCGTTATCAACAACTCGTTGAGCAAGGGCTTACCACAAAATCGCAATTCGATTCTGTACGCTCGAAATTTGAACAGCAGAAAGCCGTTGTGCGCTCGAATGAATCACGCGTCAATCAATTGAGAGTTCAAGTGAAAGACGCGCAGCTTGCGGTTGATCGAGCCAAAACAGGATTGAACGCCTCAGAAGCTCGCGTCAAACAGAGTCAGGCTCAACTTAACATCCAGGCAGATTTATTGAAAAAGACTACGAGATACGCGCCGATTGACGGCGTAGTCTCTTACCTGCCTGTCAAAGTCGGGCAGTTCGTGGTTGCCAACTTTTCCTCTTCGCCGCTCTTGACAGTCGCCGATATGGCGCAGATCAACGCCGAAATTAAAGTTGATGAAACAGACATAGCCGATGTTCAAGTCGGGCAGAAAGTGAAAATAAAAGTTGACGCGCTCGGCGAAATAGAGATTGATGGCGACGTGGTTGAAAAAGGCGCATCTGCCGTTACTCGTTCCGGTCAATCCACAACTTCACAGACCGCCAATTCGCAAGAGGCGCGTGATTTTCTGGTGAAGGTCAGACTCAATCCAACCCCTGAAATTCGCGAGAAATTGCGTCCGGGTATGTCAACCACAGCCATTATCACCACAGCTACGCGAGAGAATGTGATTACGGTTCCGCTGCAAGCCATCGTTCCGCGCGAGTTGACCGATGGAGAAAGCAAACCTGCGGAACAAGTCAATGCAAACGCTCCGGGTGCTGGAAAGAAGAAAGAAGTCGAAGGTGTGTTCGTATACGGCAAAGATAATCGCGCTTATTTCAAACCTGTGACGACAGGCATCAAAGGCGATCAGGACATCGAGTTGAAGAGTGGATTAGAAGAGGGCGAAGAGATTATTATGGGTCCCTACAAAACGCTTCGCACCTTGAAAGACAAAGATTCGATAAAACGAGAAGTAAAACCCGCAGCACCTGAATCTAAATAAACAGGTTGATCTAATCGTGGAAGAGACAAAGAAAGACAGAGGCAATCAGATGGTAGCAGAACAAGCGGTTCTTGATAGAACAACAAACCTTGCACACGCAACGCCGGGTTCGGACATGGTGATTCGCACAGATGATTTATGGCGAACCTATGTGATGGGCGCTGAAGAAGTACATGCCTTGCGCGGTGTTACCTTTGAAGTAAAACGCGGTGAATACATGGCGATTATGGGACCATCCGGTTCAGGCAAATCAACCATGATGAATTTGATTGGCTGTCTTGATACGCCAAGCTCCGGTCAATACTGGCTCAACGGCAAATTGGTTTCTGAAATGGATGATGACGAACTGGCTCACATTCGCAATAAAGAGATAGGCTTTGTCTTTCAAACCTTTAACCTCTTGCCGCGAGCCACGGCTTTGCACAACGTCGAGTTGCCGTTAATTTATAACGGCACTCCACGCGGTCAACGTATAGAGATGGCAAAACGCGCCCTTGACCGTGTTGACCTTAGCAACCGCATGGATCATAAGCCGAACGAGTTGTCAGGCGGTCAACGGCAACGTGTAGCCATTGCCCGCGCACTGGTCAACAATCCGTCCATCATTCTTGCAGATGAACCGACAGGGAACCTCGACTCGCAAACTTCGCAGGAAATCATGGTGTTGTTAGAGGAGTTGCACAAACAGGGCAACACCATCATTTTGGTCACCCACGAACATGATATAGCGGAACACGCGCATCGTGTTCTGCACATTCTTGATGGTCGCATCAATAGAGATGAGCGCGTCAGGTAAGCAGCGGACAGGAAGTACAATTAGCGAATTTTGACCGGCAATTGAATCAATTGCCGGTCTTTTTATTGAGAACGTAAATGCCAAGAATCATTCAGCACATCGCAAAAACTCTTTGAAACATTTGCCTCCTCCACACCTCTACAGTCAATCCGCATGAAGATTTAAAACTTTTTCAATAAATTGCAAAACATCAGCCTCCGAAACTTGTTCAACCAAAAGCCGCACCCCGTCATATCTACTCCCGCATGCTATAATTTGCTTTCGTTTTGATGACGATGCAAATTCTTATAGTCAAACTCAGCGCGATTGGCGATGTCGTCCACACATTGCCCGCCGCTGCTTTTTTGAAACACGCCCTGCCTGATGCGCACATCAGTTGGGCAGTCGAGCAACGGGCAGGCGCAATTTTAAAAGACTCACCTGTGATAGATGAACTGATTGAAATAGACACTCGCAAATTGCGTAAGAATTTATTCAGCGGTGCGACTCTTGAATCTTTCAAAGCGCAACTGAGTCATCTTCAGGGCAACGACAAAACGACTTGCTACGATGTGGCGATAGATTTCCAAGGCTTGATGAAATCGGGCATCGTTGCAAAGGCTTCAAAAGCGCCGCGCCGCATAGGCTTTGAGACCAGCGAACTGCGCGAAAAATTCAGCCGTATCTTTCTCACCGAGCAAATACAAACGTCTTCAATCGGTCACGTCATCGAAAAGCATCTCGCTCTTGCTCGCGCGTTGACTGATGCGAAGAAAGATTCAATGATGGCTTACGAATTTCCGATTGCCGTTTCGCTCGAAGATGAAAAGTATGTGGATGAAGCTGTAAGCCAGCGCCTGGAAAAATTTGCTATCATCAATCCGGGGGGCGGTTGGGTAACGAAGCTATGGTCTGCCGAAAAATTTGGCGAAGTCGCCGATTGGTTGTGGGAGGAATGCGCCATGACTTCGCTAGTCACTTATGGACCAGGAGAAGAAAATCTGGCGCAAGCCGTACAAGGTAGCACTCGAAATAACACGGCGATTCCTTTCCCTTCAACGCTCAAACAATTTGTTGCTCTGGCGCGTCGCGCACAAATCTTCGTCGGAGGCGACACAGGACCCCTTCACATCGCTGCCGCATGCGGTGCGCCTATTGTTGGGCTTTACGGGCCGACCGCCCCCGAACGCAACGGCCCTTTCGATAAGCGCGACGTAACGGTGGGGCGCGCTTTGTGGTGCAGAGAAAATTGCCATCAAAGAAAATGCTGGCACTGGGAGTGTATGAATATTTCGGTTGCCGAAGTGACGCGGGCAATCGCTGTCAGATTAAACAAAACGGCTGTTGAAGACAAACCGTCACCTCAACATCTCGTATTCAATCTTTAAGTAGAGGCGCTACCATTTCGTATTTGCTCTCTGAGCGCGTTCGATGAATTATGCAAGAAGCACACACAGAAAATAGAGTAACCTTTCGAAAACTGGCGCAACGCATACGTGTACCCGCAGGATTTTTGTTAGCGCCGTTGTTGATTTTCTCCGCCAAACCTACGCCGCGCTCTCTGCTTTTAGGCGTTGCGATTTCGTTGATCGGGCTTTTGATTCGCGCCTGGGCGTCAGGCTATTTGAAAAAAAATCTGGAATTGACGACAACGGGACCTTACGCGCACACGCGCAATCCGCTCTATTTTGGCACCTTTATCATGGCAGCAGGGGTTTCCATCAGCACGAATACCTGGTGGTTTATTGTCTTGTTTGTTGCTCTCTACTTGATCATTTATGCGCCAGTGATGAGGGCTGAAGCGGAAACCCTCGTCAAACTTTTCCCCCATGAATATGCCGCCTACAGCAAGCGTGTACCCATGTTTCTGCCGCGCCTTTCACCTTTCCGCGAGGCACAAAAATCGGTAACGCAAACCGGCGAGAGAAAATTTGCTTTATCACAATATTTGAAACACCGCGAATATCAAGCAGTCCTGGGTTTGTTGTTTGTTTATGCGCTACTGACAACAAAGTTTCTGCTTTTGAAATAAATTTATGATGAAAGTTTTTTTAGGTTTAATTATATTGCTGGCTCAATTGCCGGTCTTTTCATTTACACAAACGCCTGTGCAAGAGACGAAGGAGCGAGCCGTTGAAAAGTCTGCTCAAGAAAATGAGAAAATCGCTGACCAGGTAACGAAAGGGGGAAAGGCGAAATCTTTTGCGCCGAAAATTACTCAACCCCTCCCTTTCAGAGTAGGCGAGATTCTTTCTTATGACGTCAGCTTCGAGAAATTGATTTTTTCAGGCACGATTGGCGATTTGAAACTTTCGGTCAGCAAATCTGAAGCGGCAAAACCGAATCTCATTACGCTCAAAGCCGATTTGGTTTCAAAAGGGTTTTTTCCCTCGTTGTTTGGCATCAAGGTCAAAGACCAGTTCAATGCGATGGTCAGCACGGAAGATTTCGGACTTTTCGGTGCCTCAAAATTTCGTCAAGAAGGGAAAGCCAACACAGAGGAAAAAACTTATATCAGCCGCGAAGAAAAACGCGTGACGTATATCTTCCGCGACCTTGCCAACAAATCTGCGGAACCGAAAGTCGTAGAAGGGGAATGTCCCAACTGGGTTCAAGATATAATTTCTGCAATCTATTTTGTTCGCACGCAAGAACTCAAAGAAGGCGACGTCATCCCGATTCCCATTACCGACACGGGAAAGAATTACACGATAGAAGCCATCGTAATCCTACGCGAAGAGGTGAAAGTTGACGCAGGTAAATTTAAAACGATTAAAGTAGAAACCAAAGCCTTCAGCGGTCGCTTAATCAAAAAGAGCGGCGAATTGTTTTTATGGTTTTCAGACGATGCAAGGCGTTTGCCTGTTAAGGCAAGAGTGAAGGTTTCAGGCACAACCGTAAATATTGAATTGAAAAAAATCCAGCAATGAAACCCGCCTGATTTATCGGGATTTTTATTATCTTGGGATTGGCGACTCAAAGGCTATATCTGCTTTGCAGTTTGCAGTATCCAGAAAATAGGCGAAGCCTTCCGCGTCAACGGGCAGCAAATCTTTATTCAAACTCAATCCCGCTGCTCGCAATTTTGTAGCGAAGGGTTTCAGACTTTCCGCGCAACGTCCTGTCTCTTGTCTATACTTGGCAAGCAGAGCGTTGATGACATCAAGTTCATCAAGCGCCCGCAGTTGTTTCAAACGACTAACAGCCTGATTGCGTATTTTCGGGTCTTCGCTTTCGGCATACTGTGAATAAATCGCCCAGGCGACTTCGCGGCTTCCGCCTTTAATTCGCATCAGTCCCGCCATATCGCGCATCCACCAGAGTGATCCTTCAATCTGCCCGCCGTGTTCGTACCAGTTGGCGGCTTGGGCGTAATCGCCAGCTTGCCAATAGATATAGCCGAGGTCTTGATAGAGTCGCCAGGCGTTAGGATTTTCGTTAATGCCGCGTTCAAGCAAGTCTATGGCTGCTGTCATATCTCTTTCAGGTAAAAAAATTGCGCCGAACCGATAAGCCGAAATGTGATGTGGGTCGAGCGTAACGATAATGTTGAGCAAAGGCGCGAGCAATTCCATCTTAATGTTTTGTGTCATAAGCGGCTGGTTGCTCTCGACTACCTTGCCGCCAAAATATTGAACGGTACGAATCCAATAAACATCAGCCACTATCGCCTCAAGCCCCAAGCTCATCTTTTTGATCTTCTCGCCCGACGCAAAATAAAGCGATTCTTCGCTGATGACTTCGCGCGGCGTAGTTGAATCAATCCAACGCTGCATCGGATAGAGCAAGCTTATGCCAACAATGAGTAATGAAATTGGAACCATGCGTTTCATCATTTGAAATTCCGTTTCTGAAAAATCAACACGGATGCCGAAATCAAAATGCTTATATAAACCACTGCGTAAATTGTCGCAGAAATGATCATCTTCAAAGGCGCTATGACTCCGTGTGAGGCTTGCGAGATGAAACCAAAATTAGAAAGATTCGGCAGCAAATAATAGAGCGCGGTCAAGACTGCGCGAGTGACCGATGATTCGGTAAGTAAGGCTGCGAGTTTCAAATCATTGCTGAAATGACCAATCACATAAAATGCGAATGAAAGAAGAGCCGAAAGCATTGGCGTTGAAAAACTCGAAAACATCAAAGCCATAGCGACAATCAACATCAGCTCTAAAAAAATCAAAAATGCTGCGGGCAATATTGAAACGCTAAGCGGCGTGAATCCTCTGTTCACATAAAGCAGGGCGAGTTCGGTGCCGGCAACCATTACGAGCGAATTGACCAACAGAGTCAAACAAAGTCCCAGATATTTGCCGATGATGAATTCGTGACGATTCACAGGCTTTGACAGCAGATTGTAAATCGTGCGTTTGTCTATCTCTTTGAAGACCAAACCAACGCCTATAAAGATGGCGATCAACGCGCCGAAGACAACCATCGCGCTGAGTCCCAGATCGGCGATGAATTTCGCCTCTTGATCTATGGATAACTCGCTGATGAAAACAGATGCGCCGACCAGTAGCAACACGAATAAAATCAAATTGTACAAAACGCGGTCGCGTACAGACTCGCGGAAGGCGTTGACAGCTATGGCGCGAATTCGTTGCAAGCTGCTTGGCTTAATTCGTAAAGGAAGCGTCATGCTTTGTTGCCCAGTGGTTAATTCGTTGGCTGCCATATTTTTTGATGATTCTTTCAGGGCTTTTTTAAAAATCGTCTATATCATCTTGTAAACTTAAATCCAAACACTTAATGATTCAAAAATATATCGTTTGCCTGCTATTGACGGACTTAGATACAACA
>JANMSG010000166.1:0-2667 GCA_031389065.1 Acidobacteriota bacterium
CAATTTC
This sequence comes from Acidobacteriota bacterium, assembly GCA_031389065.1. Classification (GTDB taxonomy): domain Bacteria; phylum Acidobacteriota; class Blastocatellia; order UBA7656; family UBA7656; genus JACQDB01. Next base: position 8 of record JANMSG010000166.1, read on the forward strand.
AAGGACAAACCGCAAGGAAGTCACTTTTTCATCGGCTGTGAAACTGAAGCCGTCAATGTCGTCATTGGTTGCAGCGACGAATACAATCCTGTGGTCGCCGTCCTTTTCGATCTTGTCCTGTTTTCGCTCAACCACAACCGGGGCTCGACCGCCACGAACGTGCGCTCGCCCGCGTGGTCCGTACACAACGTGAGGAGCGCGCCCCGGGTAGAGAACGCGGCGTTCCGACTCAACGTCAACGCGGTCAAGCGATTTGAGCTTGCCGCCATCGGCTAGCACAGAGCCGCTGAAGCGTCGAAGCCTTCCCTTGGTTGTCCAGCGGACGTGCCATCTGGAACCATCCCGCCAGAGAAAGTAGCCCAGGTCTCCACCTTCGGCGAAAGTCGGTTTACCATCGAAGAGGTCTGCCTGTGCCAGTGCGCTAGTAGGGAGGACAAGGGGGGACAGAAGAAACGAGAACAGGACCGCGACGAGGAATACTGGTGCAATAAAACTTTTTAAAACCCCATTGGAGATTGCAATATTGCTTGTCATGAATTGACTCCTTCTATTTAAAACATCGGGGAGATGGTTTCAGAGAGGTAAACTCGTAAAGAGTTTTTTTATCTGTATCGGTACATAGTGCAGAAAGTTAGCGAAATGTATCAAAATTTTTTTATGATTATCTTTCGAGTTTTGGCAGAAGAGTTATCGCCCTACCAGTTCTGCGACGTGGAGCGCCGGGTGTGCCTCTCCTATCCTGTTGTTGCTGACAAGCGATGAAAAATGAAGAGGGGATTATGCGGATGTGTGAGGTAACGCGATTGCGGTTGAATGGTTCTTCATTCGTCTATCTCGAAACAACGCCTTCAAGTTGGTCTTCAAGTTTACCAAAAGCGTCTTGTAATTTTTCAAGCACGGATTGTTCAGCAACCCACAGTCCTCGACCTGCCGCTTCGAGCAAGCGCCCAACCATCGTTCTCGTTGAGTGCGGATTGAGCGAACGCAAACGCTCCAGCATCGCTTCATCGAGCACGAAGGTTTCGGCTACCGCATCGTAAATCCAATCGTCAACCGCATCGGCAGTCGCAGACCAGCCGAACGTGTTGGTCACCTGATGTTCAATTTCAGCAACACCGCTGAAGCCGTGTTTCAACATCCCTTCGTACCATTTGGGATTCAGAGCCTTGGTGCGGGTCTCCAGTTTAATGGTCTCTTCAAGGGTTCGCACTTTGGCGTTTGGCGAAAGGGTGTCCGAAAGATATATCACCGGGCGCGCACCTGCGTGTTTTTCTACGGCTTTCGAGACGCCGCCCAGATACTCGAAATAATGGTCAACATCAGTGATGCCGACTTCTGTGGTGTCTATGTTTTGATAGGTGACTTCGACGCGGGACAAGGCGTGCTCAAGAAGTCGTTTGGCTTCGCGTCCGTCAAAGTTCCGCCCTGCGCTATCGCGCCCGTAAGCGAAACTCTTTCGCGTGACGAATAAATCGCCTAACTCCTGGCTATCTTCCCACTGGCTTTCCAGCACCATGAAATTGACGTTGGTGCCGTAATTGCCCGCCGCGTTTGAAAAGACCCGCACCACCGCTTCATCGAAAGTGAAATCGCTCGTCGCTATTTGTTCGTTGATGTGCTTGCGAACGAAATTGAAATCTTCAGGTTCGTCCAGTTGCGCGACACGGCGAACCGCCAGGTCTAAAAGTCCCATCGTCGTGCCGAATAAATCGCGAAAAATTCCCGATACCGTCATCACTACATCTATGCGCGGACGCCCCAATTCTTCAAGCGAAATCACTTCAACATCTGTGGCGCGATTGAGCGCATCGCGGCGCGGTTTCACGCCTAAAAGCCATAGGACTTGAGCAACGGCTTCGCCTTCGGTCTTGATGTTGTCTATGCCCCACAGCACCATCGCTATGGTTTCAGGGAAACGCCCGGTTGCGCTCAAGTGTCTGTCGAGCAGAGCACAAGCGACAGGTCTGGCGCGTGCAAAAGCGACAGGCGAAGGTACCATGTATGGATTGACCGCGTGAGTGTTGCGACCTGTAGGTAAAATCGCCGGGTTTTGAATGATGTCAGCGCCGGGACCCGGCTCTATGTATTCGCCACGCAAGGCGCGAATCAAAGCAGGTGTTTCATGATTTTCTTCAAGCTGGGCGCGCAACTTCGATAGCATTGAAAATATTTTGCGCGATTCATCAGAAGAAACGTTTGCCTGCTCTGATAAAAAAATGATTGCGGAATGCCACCCCTCATCGTTTTGTGCGGTTACGAATATGGCTATGGCTTGACGGGCAATTGCTTCGACGCGCTCGCGCTCAGTCATTCGTTGTTCGGACGTAGCGCTTTCTTTCAAGAGAGTTTGATAAGTCTGTAGCTGCAAACCTTCCGCAATTAAGTTGGTGAGCGAGCAAATACCGAGTTCGGGCCTGTCAAACGAAGCGACCATGCGCAATAGGTCTATGATTTCGTGATCATCAGACGGACGACCAAAGACGTGTAGACCCGTAGGAATCAAACGCTGTTCGACCTCCAAAACTTTTTCGTAAAGCTCCAGCACACGTTGATCGCGGTCTTCGATTTTGGGATGCTCTTCCATAGATTTTCAGCTTGAAATCCTTACGCAATCTTGAAGCGATGTCAATATCACTTAGGTGGGCTATGTCAGAACCGGG
>JANMSG010000183.1:0-4586 GCA_031389065.1 Acidobacteriota bacterium
GATGAATTTCCTGCGCGCCCATCCTGCCTGCACAAGCAAAGTCGGAGCCACTGGATATTGTTTAGGCGGCAAACTCGCTTACTTGATCGCGACGCGATTCGACCCCGATGCAGCGGTAGGTTTTTACGGCGTAGGCATCGAAAACGCTCTTGATGAAGCAACGAATTTGCATCAACCGCTTATGCTGCACATCGCCGAAAAAGACCAATTCTGTTCGCCGGAATCACAATTAAAAATTCATGCAGCGCTGGATGGGAACCCTTTAATCACGATTCACGATTATGCGGGACAAGACCACGCCTTCGCTCGCCTTGGGGGCGCGCATTACAACGCCGAAGCCGCAGCGCTTGCCAATCAGCGCACTCTGGATTATTTCAAAGCCCATCTCGATGGCGGACATTGAGGAGCTTTGGTAATGCTTAAATCGGTTCGATGAAAAAAATAAATTCCCAGCGGATTCTACGGATGCAGCAGATCATAACGGATCATCGGTTCCCATCAGCAGCATCTGTCTGATTCGCTGGGAATCTGAATTCCAAATCAGCATTAACACAGATGATAGGTAGCAATGAATCAGCGCCTTTTAAATCGAAAACTATTGGCATCTTTCATAGAGTACGCTTGAAAAGAGTTGTTACGCCTATTGAGTGGGTTCGCTTTATGATTACTCATTATCATGATTCTGTAATGGAAGAGGCCCGAGTTAAGTGCGTTCGTATTCTTCAAGCGTACCCCGATGTAAGCAAGATTTCTACGGCAGACAGGGATTATCTAAATCAATTGGCAAAAGATTTACGCAGTGTTTCATCAGGAGATCAATCGCATGAATGAACTTGAAGACCAGAACAGCCATGATAATTATATGAGCAGAGCACAGAGGCTTTCCGATTTATGGGATGAGCATGTCAAACATGAATTCGCCACGCGCCATACGGAAGACACGCTGGCAACAATGGTCGAAGATGCTTATGTCAATCATATCCCTGTGTTGACAGGCGGCGTAGGGCGCGAGCAGTTGCGCGAGTTTTATGCAACGCGCTTCATTCCGCAGATGCCGCCCGATACCGCTATGACGCCGATTTCGCGCACCATCGGTACAGAACGTCTGGTTGACGAGATGGTCTTTGAGTTCACGCACACAATCAAAATGGATTGGATGTTGCCAAATGTTGAGCCTACCGGAAAGCACGTCAAGGTTCCGCTCGTCGTCGTCGTGCATTTCCGCGACGGCAAACTCGCGCATGAACATATTTACTGGGATCAAGCTTCTGTCCTCGTACAACTCGGATTGCTGGACGCAACCAATCTGCCCGTTGCTGGCGTAGAGAGCGCCGAAAAAGTCCTTCACCCAAGCCTTCCGGCAAATCGCTTGATGGAGCGGGGATGAAAGAAAATGACAGAGGTGAGGGTGCCATCGTCAATCGTTTGCGACGCGATTTAGGCACGCTGGAATCTTACGCGGCGTTGCTTGGCATACTGATTGGCGCGGGTATTTTCACGGTGACGAGTCAGGCTTGGGCATTGACCGGACCCAGTGTGATTCTCGGTTACGTCGTTCTTTTGCCAGTGATACTTGCCACCTCTGTACCTTATGCGGCATTCCTTTCAACGCCGCTCGGTCGCGAACCGGGCGGCGAATACACACACATCTCGCGGACGCTTGGCGGTTTCCGTATAGCCTTCCTGGGCGCTTGGCTCAAGATCATTTCATACATAGGCGCGTTGGCGTTTCTTGCAACAGCGCTGGCGGATTACATCTTAGAATTCGCAGGCGGTCGTCTTCGCGCTGAAACATTTCGTTTGCCATTGGCGCTTGGGGGGCTGCTCTTTTTTTATGTCATCCACGCAATCGGCATTCGCTGGTTCGGGCGCATACAGGTGACGATGTGCGCGCTGTTGGGCGCGTCATTAATTGTCTTACTTGTTCCGGGGCTATTCGCTATTCGCCCGGCAAACTATCAACCGTTCATCACTCACGGAATTTCGGGATTTTCGGCGAGCCTGATCCCTCTCTTTTTCTCTTACGCAGGGTTTGAATCCTTGGCGCAGACAGCAGGCGAAGTGAAAGACAGTACCAAGCGTCTGCCGCGCGTTTTTCTCACAGGAATATGCGCGGCAGCGGTAGTTTTCATATTGATGTCCGTAGTAGCGTTTGGCGTTTTGCCCGGCGAGCGTTTGCAGGCGAGCAATGCGCCAATGGCTGAAGTCGCGGCGGTTTATCTGCCTTTCGGAGCCGCGTTATTCGTAACCTTTGGCGCGATTATGGCAATTACCACTTCAATAAACTCGACAATGCTTGTGCCTTCCAGGCTTATCATCATTTTGTCGCGTGATTATTTAGCTCCGCAGTGGATGGGCATAGTCAATGAGCGGACAGGAACGCCGATTGTAGGACTGACGCTGACACTTGCGGCATCGGCTTTATTACTGATCAGCGGACAGCTTGCGCTTGCTCTGAACATTGCAGTCTTTGCCCTGGTGATTCTTTACGCGCTACATAGCTTGATATTTCTCTTGTTGCCGCAAAGAAACCCTCCACTCTTTCGTTTGATTACAACGCCGCTTCCTATTCCGCTTCAACGCGCAGCGGCGACCTTATCTGTATTCGCAATGAGCGGATTGATTGCCGTTCAGATTTTTGAAGATTTCAAGACGATTCGAGGTTCGAGTTTCCAGCAAAGAATTGCGGAGCATTCTCTAACGAGCCTGGAGCTTGTATTGTCTTGGGGGATCATCGGAGTCGCGCTCTACGCTTATGCTCGTCTGCGCGGTAAACGTAAAGAAAATGATGATGAAAGTTCGGATTTCAGCCTGTAGGCTAATGGCAATAAGATAAAGTGAAAATCTTACTGGTAGCGAAAGACTCACTTGCGCTACCAGTCTTTACTTGCACTAATGCTTTATTTTTAGCCAAGCCTCTTGGAGGTCAAAATTCGGGCTTGTTTGCTGCGTGTGACAACTCAAACATCCAATTTTCAGATCAGTTACTTTCCCATATCCTTTACCAGGATTGAGTGCATGGTTGCTCCCTGGCCCGTGACACTGCTCGCACTGCACGGCTGTAAACTTAGGCAACGCTTTAGCGCTTTTCCCTGTCGAGTGACACTCTAGACACCCCGCGTCAAAATCCTCTTTGTTAGGCATAAGCGCGTCTGTGGCGCGAGCGTGTTTGCTGTTTGACCATTTTACATATTGATCTGTATGGCACTCGGCGCAAGCCCTGGCTGAAATGTATTCCGCAGCAGAACCTTGCTGCGCTTTGGCTGTCACTCGCGTCCAAATGGGTCGCATTTTCACTGCGCTAAAAAACTCAGCCAATAACGCTTGTGATTCTTTATAGGCGTTATTTTTGGCGTCTTTTGCGCCAAACACAAGCTGCAAAGCCTCTGCATGATCGGGTATGACTTCATCAAGAGTGATGAATCTATCTCTGGAAGTAAACTTTCCTTGTGCGTTTTTGTAGAAGCGGAGTTCGCCTACCATGCGCGATTCAAAGGGCGTGAAGGTTAATAAAGTTTCGCCCAATTTAAAAGACGGCGTGAAGATTTCACCTGTTCCGACGATTAAGACATCAATACCTGGGACTTCTCGTGCCAGACGCACAGCGATATCTGTTCTGAGTCGAGCCAGCACAATAACAATCTCAGCGTTTCGTTTCGCTTCCGGCACAAAGCGTTTTGCCGATTCAATCGGGTCTGCAATCTTAATTCCAGCGACAGTCGTCGGGCTCATTTCAGAAAGCCCTATAAAAGCGACTCGCACAGGCTTTGGCGAGTTTTCTTGCGACACTTCTCGCACCAGGAAAGGCGGAGGATTTACGAAGTCCTTTGCATCGCTTTTTATGTTTGCAGATACGAAACGTTTGAAAACAGGCTGACTTTGGCTTCTGCGAGCAAACTCCGATTTGGTCAAAGATTTTGCTAGATAGCTCATATCTCCGCCATACAAATTGACTACGTCAACGTGGAATTGGTCTTGAGCTTTCAGCATCCACTCATTTTTTGCAACCCCATCAACGCGGGTGTCGCCGTGTTTTGTACGGTCTTCGGCAAAAATATTGCCGCTATCAACGAGCAGTGTAGGCACGTTTTTGAATTTTTCTTTGAATAATTTTATATAGTTGACGCGCCGCGCCAATCCCCCGAAACCGGGGCCTTTTCAGCCACAGGTTTCCAGGCTGCCGTGCATCTCTCCGACGAAATGAACAACGAGCGAAGGCTTATCATCCGCGCCAAATCGTTCATCGAGTGAAGCCCCCATGCCAACGATTTCCGCTCGATGCGGGGTTTGTTGATTTGCACTTGCGTCTGTCTGTTGAGACAGCGAGATAAAAGCAAATATAGAAATGGCCAGCAGGATTAGCACGATTTTGATTTTTTTGAGCATAAATTACCACATCGGGAAAAGTGTCTTCAGAGTTCAAACAGACTAAGACTCTAATGTATGGGAAGACCCATGTGCAAGTTGCGGGTAGTGTCCTAATCTGATAGTGCTGTTTAATAGCCCGCGAAGCGGGCGTAAGCATATAGCCACGGGTGTCAGCCCGTGGACAGATGCCCAACACAATAGCGAGCCCGCGAAGCGGG
>JANMSG010000246.1:0-3171 GCA_031389065.1 Acidobacteriota bacterium
TGACTACAGACTTTGATGAGTTTTTATCAAATGGATTTAATATAGAATCACAAATGCCAGTCATAAACCTACTCCTAACAATCTCCTCAATTTTGGCTGACTGCCACAAGTCTTTCACCTCTCCAACAACTTCTCGGCATTTTCCATATTTTGTTATATCCAAAATCCGAACCATATGAGTTAAGATTGTATAACGATTGGAGAGATCCAAGTTGAATTTGACATCAGCCTGGTTAAACCATTCAGTTTTTAATTCGGGAGCAATCCCTTTCCAATATTCCAAATCTTTACTAATCATTGAAGCTATTTCTGCTCCTGCCTCATTGCCACCAATGTCTCCATAGGTTCGAAGGATTACTAAAGTATTTTTTTTCATTGAAGAGTCATTTTTCAGTTCTCTCAGGATAGGTAAAGCTGCCTCACCACATTTTCCCAACTCTAAAAATGCAAGGTTGGAAATTTTGTTAGAGGTTGCAAATTCTCGAAGCGCTTCTGCTCTCTTTGTAGGATCAGAAATTGCTATCGCCTCCTTCAATCGAACCTTCTCAAACTTTGTTTTTTTCATTTTCCTATCTGTTAGCTTCGCGGCAAAGGCAAGGCAAGATAGGAGGTCTTCTTTTGTAATGGAGGGATATGTTTTAAGCAAATCGTTAATCGTGTCTCCATTCGCCAGCATCTGAAGAATTTGATGAACGGGGATTCGAGTTCCTTTGATGCATGCTCGACCGTGATATATATTCTCGTTGATTGAAATTCTATCAAGCATTGTTTCGACTTCTTTCATAACATCGAATGAGTTTTTATCATTTGTCTTTGCTGTTAAACAATCGTAGTGCCGCCGTCAACGACTATCGCTTGACCTGTGATGTAGTTGGATGCGTCGGCGGCTAAAAAGACCGCTACGCCTTTCAACTCGCCTGGGTTGCCTATGCGTCCCATTGGCGAAGATGACTTAATCGAATCACCTGCTGCTTCGATTATCTTGTCAGCCATGCGCGACGAAAAGAACCCCGGACAGATGGCGTTGACGCGAATGTTATGTAGCGCCCACTCCGCAGCCAATGCTCGCGTCAGCGACAACAATCCGCCTTTTGCCGCATTGTACGCCGAGGTCTGTTGAACGTCTGGCATCGTGGCGATGATTCCCGCGATAGAAGCCACGTTGATGATGCGCCCGTATTTCTGTTTAATCATCTCGCGCCCCGCCGCTTGTGAAAACAGAAACGCCCCCGTCAAATCAATATCAATGACCATCTTCCATTTATCAACGGCTAAGTCTTCTGCGGGCGCGCCCCAGGCAACGCCTGCGTTGTTGACCAGAATATCTACTCTGCCATAGGTTTCGATGGTCTGATTCACGGCGTTTTGAACGTGCTCTGGGTTTGAGACATCGCACAACACGCCTTCGCATTTAAATCCTCGTGCTTTGAATTCTTCAACCGTTGGCGACAGCCATTGCTCGCGTCTTGCGACCAGCATCAACGAGGCGCCCGCTTCCGCAAAGCCTTCTGCCATCTCTTGCCCGAGGCCACGCGAGCCACCGGTTACCAGCGCTACCTTTCCCGTTAAATCAAAGAGCTCTTTTATATCTGCCATTATTTTTATCCTTAAAGTTTGAAATCGTACTGCAAATTTGCCGTGTAAATTTACAGCAAAGGAAGACGTTCGCGCCACTTTTACAGGCTTATTTTAATAATTCTCTTGAATCTGAAGACCGATTGCAAAACCCGTCTCCCAATTTCATTTAACAACTCATAAGAATTAATGAATTGACCGACTTTATCTCTGATGGTATGAAATAGGAGTGACTTTTGTGAGTGAATTGTTTATGCAGAGTCTTCAATCAGATAAATTTCAATTCAATCAAGATGAAAATTCTTCTTCGAGCCTCCGTGTGTCCTTAGTAAGCCTCCAGGTTGTAGGGATTATTATATCCATTATTAGCATTATTATTATCAACACCTGACGGCTTGCGAAATAGCAATTATTCAAGATTTACGCAAAAAGCCGTCATCCACAAAAAAGGATGGCGGCTTTTGAATTTACCGGGAGAAAATAAATTGACAACAGCTAAAAAACCTTACCCGCTCAGCCTGGCAGGCACTGCTCTACTTGATGAACCGTTAACCGATGCACCACCTCAAACCATGCGCGGCGCGAAGATACTTTGCGAAGCACTTCTTCGAGAAGGCGTGGATACGATTTTCGGTTACCCTGGCGGCGCAGTCCTGCATATCTATGACGAGTTATTTAACTACAGAGACAAATTGCGCCACATCTTAGTTCGTCATGAACAAGGCGCGGTTCATATGGCGGAAGGTTACGCCAAAGCTACTGGCAAAGTTGGCGTTGCCCTTGTCACCTCAGGTCCCGGCGCGACAAACGCTGTCACAGGTATAGCTGATGCCGCGCTCGATTCCGTGCCATTAGTGGTCATCTCTGGCAACGTCCCGCGGAAGATGATTGGCACGGACGCTTTTCAGGAAGTTGATACCGTTGGCATCACTCGACAATGCACGAAGTACAACTACCTTGTTCGCGACGTGAACGATTTGGCAGAGATTGTCAAAGAGGCTTTTTTCATTGCGAGCTCTGGTCGTCCCGGCCCCGTATTGATAGACATTCCCAAAGATGTGTCGGGCGAACATGCGCCTTTCGTATATCCGACTCGTTTGAATCTTCCGTCTTATCATTCGCAATCTTTTGGCGATTCTGAGCAAGTTAAAAAAGCTGTTGAGATGATGTGCAAAGCGAAGATGCCGATATTGTATGTCGGCGGCGGCGTCATTCATTCGGCTGGCGGTGATGAATTGCTTGAACTTGCTGAAAAATTACATCTCCCTGTGACCCCCACTTTGTTGGGTTTAGGTTGCTTCCCTTCCGGTCACCCGCTTTCACTTGGAATGTTGGGAATGCACGGAACCTATTGGGCAAACATGGCAATCTCAGATGCAGATTTGATTATCGCAATTGGTGTGCGCTTCGATGACCGCGTAACCGGCGCTTTGAATAAATTCGCGCAGCAAGCCGAAATCATACACGTTGATATTGACCCAAGTTCTATCGATAAAAATCGCCGAGTGCAGGTCGGCATCGAGGGCGATGCGAAAGCCGTTATGCAACAGATGCTCGAAATGTTGCCTGCCGAAGCCTGCGCGACCAGTCAAACAA
>JANMSG010000294.1:0-25540 GCA_031389065.1 Acidobacteriota bacterium
GCAGAATCTCTTCAACACAACAAACCTTGCGAATTTCAATGGGGTGCTGACCTCGTCGCGCTTTGGCATCGCAAATCGGGCATCGCAGGCACGTCGCATAGAAGCTACGATGAGTTTTAGATTTTGATAATCAGAAAAGCTATAGCTTTTAAGAAAATCTTTTTCTTAAAGTCTATACATAACGATTCACCCCTATCTGCCCCGAAGGGGTATAAGAGATTAGCCAGTGGGGCAGCCACTGGCTAATCTCCTGCGGTGCCTCCGGCGCAAGAACCAATAGCATTTCAATTTTCGACTAAGCTCAGTGGTTGCAAAGCCATAAATCTCCTGCCGTTTGCAATGACTTTACATTCACGGTGCTTCAGTCAAGACTTGCGAAGTAATTCGCGGTATTGAGACGGTGGCATTCCCATATAGCGCTTGAAGGTACGCGTCAGGTGACTTTGATCGGAAAAGCCCGCAGCCAGAGCGATTTCGCTCAAAGGTATATTGGTGTTGGCAAGCATCTGACAGGCAAATTCAATCCGCCTCTGTCTGATGTATAAACCGACTGTGCAATGGTAGTGTTTGTGAAATACTTGAGACAGATGCACGGGATGAATGCCTACCGTTTTGGCGATTTCAGCCAGCGTGAGCGGTTCAGCAAAGCGATCGTGAAGAAGTTGTCTGGCTTGCTCCAGCCATCTTGGTGGTTGCAACGCCGACGCACTTTTGGCAGAGCGCGAGGTCTCGCCAAGCATTTCAAACATCAATCCTTCAATGACCAGAGGCGATATGTCATCGAGTTCAAGAAACTCTTTGTAAAGTCTGGTTGCCAGAAGCGTAATCACGCCGCTGTCAAAGTCCGCTGAAGTATTAATGACACGCGAATGCTCACGAACACGCTCCAGCCAATAGGGTTCAATCTCAACAATGAAAGAACAGCCGCCGGAACGATAAAAATGTTCTGCATGGGATTCGCCAGGCGCATGAAAGAGGAAAGTAGATGGCTCGCAATCGCGCGTTCTTGAACCATATGTCTCCGTAAAGCCGCCTTGTACGACAAAACAAAAGAGAGCCAGGTCATGCGAATGCCTGGGCGTTTGAAAATACGCCGGATAGAGTCTCTCTCCTAAAGTAAAGGCGCCGATCTTGTGGCGTCTCAGTTCCTGACCATGCAAGTTGGCGGCATCAAGCATCACTGACATATAGCAATTCCGTTAGTTAAAATTTTGCGTTCACGATTTTGCGCAAATACGAAATTGTATTTTGCGCGCTAGTCAGATTATATACAAACGCTATGATTTGCAAAATCGAATCTCACGCCCTGTGAATGTCAAGATTGAGTTGACGATAGCCGATACCAGTGGAAAGATGGTACACCAGATCATCAGGCAGTTCACAGCGGGATTTTACCCTGGTTTGTCGAGCCATGAAGTTCACTTATTTTTGTACTGCCAGCCGCAGCGTCATCGTTGAGTGGAACGAGACAGCAGACTGCTTTTCAGGATTTTCGAGAAGGAGATTTAGTTTCATGAAGAACAGGACTCGAAGCGCTCTGAATCAGAGCATGGTTTTCGTTTTCATCGCCGCATTCGGTCTCATGTCCGTCACGGGTAGGGCTCAAGATCGTCTCAAGACGATGCCAGGATATGAACAGTTCCAGAAGATGAGCTCTCAGATTCCCGGCTCTGTCAAATCGGGAACACTCGGCGTGAAATGGACGGATGGCGGCAAAGCCTTTGAATATCAGAAAGACGGTAAGAATTATCGCTATGATATTGCTGCAAAAAATGCCGTTGAGGCAACGCCGTCAACAGGTGATGCGACGGGCGCAACAGGGATGGGTCGCGGGCGTGCAGGTGGACCGGTGCGTGGGCGACAGTTTGATTCTGCCCTCTCGCCTGATGGAAAACTCAAGGCTTTCTATCGCGACCGCAATCTCTGGTTGAGTGACGCAAGTGGGGCAAATGAACTTGCAATTACCACCGATGGTAATGAAAAGACCCGCATCAAATACGGCACAGGGAGTTGGGTTTATGGCGAAGAACTCAATCAGAACACAGCCTTCTGGTGGTCGCCAAACGGCAGGAAGGTCGCTTACTATCGCTTTGATGAAAGCCCCGTGCAGGATTACTTTCTGCAACTTGACCAGACGAGATTGCAAAGCAAAATGGACATCGAAGCCTATCCAAAAGCTGGCGCGCCCAATCCGATTGCTGACCTTTTTATTTATGACCTCGATACCAAAAAGAGCCTGCAAGTTGACGCGCGCGATGGCAAACCATTCGAGAATTCCGTAGTCGGTCATTATGTCTATCGCGTTGTGTGGTCGCCAGATGGCAGCGAATTGTTATTCAATCGAACGAATCGCCGGCAGAACATAATGGAGTTTACGGCTGCCAGTCCTGAAACCGGCAAATGCCGCGTCATCATACGCGAAGAGTGGCTGCCGAGTTGGACGGAAAATCATCCGGCGATCCAATATCTCAAAGACAACAAACGCTTCCTATGGGCATCGGAGCGCACAGGCTACAGGAATTTTTATCTTTATGATTTGAGCGGCAAGCTGCTTGCAACGCTTACCAATCATCAATTTGAAGTCGCTAATGTCGTGAAGGTTGACGAAGATGCCGCGCAGCTTTATTACATGGCGCGCGATGGCGACAATCACATGAAACTGCAACTTCATCGCGTAGGCTTGGATGGCAAAGGCGACAAACGCCTCACAGACCCTGCCTTCAATCACACAGTGAACATTGCTCCCGATGGCAAACACTTCATTGACGTTGCCCAAACTCATAACACGCCAGCGATGACGCGCCTTGTGGACGGGGATGGCAAAGTGGTCGAGGAATTAGCAAAAAGCGATACCACGAAGTTTGAGCAACTTGGTTTGAAGCGCGTCGAGTTAATCAAATACAAAGCGGCGGACGGCGTGACAGAGCATCACGGTTTGCTTCATTTTCCATCGAACTTTGACCCGAACAAAAAGTATCCTCTGCTGGTCAGCGTCTATGGAGGACCGGCTACAAACGGAGCGCGCGAAACCTTTACGATGCCAAGTTCCATGACTGAATATGGATTTCTTGTTGCGTCGCTCGATTCACGCAGCGCGGCAGGACGCGGCAAGCGTTTCCTTGATGCCATCTATATGAAACTGGGTGTTGTTGAAATGGACGATCAAGCGGCTGGTGTGAAATCGCTATGGACGCGGAGCTACGTTGACAAAAATCGCGTAGGCATATTCGGCACGTCGTACGGCGGCTACGCTTCGGCTTTGTGTCTATTGCGCCACCCGGATGTTTTCCAAGCCGCATCGGCTTCGTCTGCGGTGACCGCCTGGCATCACTATGACACCATCTACACGGAGCGTTATATGTGGATCCCGCAGGAGAACAAAGAAGGGTATGAAGCGGGCAACGCCATGAATTATGCAGACAAGTTAAAAGGGCGCTTGATGATTTATTACGGCACGGTCGATAACAACGTGCATCCGTCCAATGCCATGCAACTCATACAGGCGTTGCAGAAAGCCGGAAAGAGTTTCGAGGTGCAGGTCGGCCCCGATCAAGGTCATTCGGGAATCAATCAGGCGCGAATGATGGAGTTCTTCATCGAAAACCTAGTGATGAAAATCAACAACTGAATTGGCGCGGGGTGTCTTCGTCAAGTGGAAGCAGACACCCGCGCACCTTGACTCAAGAAATCGTATTATGGGGAGGAATAAAAAATGAGAATCGGGCGAAAGCTGTTTACCGCTGGGCTGATTGCTGCACTTTTGTTGAGTAGTTGTTTTTTATCCGAATCATCAGCGCGAGCCTTCTTTGATGGCACAGAAGGTTTGAGTTCCGTTGGCGAAAAGGGCAAGGAGAAAAAGACAAATGAAGTTGCCGATACGGGTGATCCTGAGGCGTCACCGAGTGAATTGCGCGGTATGATCGAGCGCTACACGGTTGATCGCTTCAGCCTGATTCGCTCTTATCCGGTTGCTACTTCGTCAGCGCGTCAGCAACGCTTCAAACAATTTTACAAAGAGTCGCTGGCTCAGCTTGCCAAGCTGAATTTTGAAGCGCTGAGCCAGAGCGGACAGGTTGATTATCTGCTCTTAAAGAATCACCTCGATCACGAACTGATTCAACTCGATTTGGATGCCGCGCAATTCGCCGAGATTGAACCGCTCCTTCCTTTTGCCAAGTCAATCACCATACTCGAGGAAGCGCGCCGCAGAATGGAGACCATCAATTCTCAGAAAGCGGCGGCGCTGTTGACAGAATTGAAAAAGCAACTTGATGAAAAGCGCAAAGCGATTGAGGCAGGACTCAGACCCGGCAACAGAGGCGGCGAAGCAGAAACTGGTAGAACTGATGCGCTCAAAGTGAAAAAGAGTGTAGCCAATCGCGCCGTCGCAGGCGTCGGCGCGCTGAGAAATAATTTGAGAAACTGGTATGGCTTCTATAGCGGCTATGATCCGATGTTTACCTGGTGGGTAGAAGAGCCTTACAAATCTCTGGATCAAGCCATAGGAAGTTATGCAGCATTTCTCAATGAGCGCATTGTTGGCGTTCGACCAAATGAGCCACAGGTTGCGGCCTCGGGCGCGGCAACGGAGCGCCCCAGAGGCGGCGCTGGTGGTGGAGCAGGCGGTGGAGCCGGTGGTGGTGGCGGAACGGGTGGCGGCGGACAACGCTTTGCGCCCGGTGGCGGAACTACAAACGCCAGACCGGGCGATGCAAGCGATATTATAGGCGACCCAATTGGGCGTGAAGCCTTGATGGTTGCCTTGGCCTCGGAAATGATTCCCTACACGCCTGAAGAATTGATCGCCGTTGCCAATAAAGAGTTGGCTTGGTGTGACGCGGAGATGAAGAAGGCATCAACTGAGCTTGGGTTTGGCGATGATTGGCACAAGGCTCTCGAACACGTTAAGAATTTGTATGTAGAACCGGGCAAGCAGCCTGAAATGATACGCGATCTGGCTCTTGAAGCCATCAAATATATGGATGATCACGATCTCGTCACCGTGCCGCAACTGGCTCGCGATTCCTGGCGAATGGAGATGATGAGTCCGGAGCGGCAACTGGTGAATCCCTTCTTCACAGGCGGCGAGACGATCAGCGTTTCTTACCCGACCCACACGATGTCGCACGAGCAGAAGATGATGAGTATGCGCGGCAACAACCCTCATTTTTCACGCGCTACTGTGCAGCATGAACTGATTCCGGGGCATCATCTGCAAGGCTTTATGACGGCGCGTTACCGCCCCTATCGCGGAATCTTCAGCACACCGTTTTGGGGCGAAGGCTGGGCGCTTTATTGGGAATTGTTGTTGTGGGACATGAATTTTCCAAAGACTCCCGAAAACAAAATCGGCATGCTTTTCTGGCGCATGCATCGTTGCGCGCGCATCATCTTTTCGCTCAGCTTTCATCTGGAAAAGATGACGCCGCAAGAGTGCATAGATTTGCTGGTCAAACGCGTAGGGCACGAAGTTGACAATGCGACTGCCGAAGTGCGCCGTTCATTTGCGGGCAATTACACACCTCTATATCAGGCGGCATACTTGCTTGGCGGCTTGCAACTGCGCTCCTTGCATCGCGAACTGGTAGGATCGGGCAAGATGACGAATCGCGCTTTTCACGATGCGATATTGAAAGAGAATCGAATACCGATTGAGATGGTGCGGGCGATCCTGACAAAGCAAAAGCTGGCGCGCGATTATAAAACGAACTGGAAGTTTTACGGGCTCAATCCTGGCGAACGCTAAGAAAACCCGAATGATTTGTCATCAATTGCCACTAGCTTCAGCTAGTGGTCAGAGGGAAATAAAAAGAAAGGCTTTAGCCAAATCACAAAATGCAATTCTTCCTTCTTGCTTTAGCTAAAGCTGCAAGGATGATTGATCATTGCTTTTTTTGGCTAAAGCCAATTTCCTATTGCTGAACTGATCCACCAGCTAAAGCAGGTGGCAATTTATAAAGCATTACTTTTTTAGCACTATCTAATTTTGGAAGAACCCTATGCGATTTACTGGAAGATTAGGTGGACTCGAATTTAGCTTTGATTAGGTGGAAAGAGTTTGAAAACAAAACGCGATTACAAGCTAGCCCTTGATACAATTCGAGCAGTTATACATATGTGGGATCCGTACCGACTAATAAGATCAGGCGCACCTCAAGACGAGTTCGATAGCGAGATTGCATCAGTGGCTAGTCAGATTCCTCGGATTCAATCGAGCAAAGACGCAGCTTATGTTGTATCGCGTGAATTCTCCTCGAACTTTGAGCCGCATCTGTTTAAGCCAGAAGCCTGTGCGGATGTGGGAGAAAAACTCTACAAAGCTTTGGAGGAGCGAGGATTATTAAAGTAGTATGCAGAGCAAGCGAGCGAACTACTTTTTCGCAGCAGGAGCAAGCAACACGCCTTCTATGCAACGCACGGTGTCGCGGGCAATCAATAGCTCTTCGTCCGTAGGGATGACGTACGCGGCGAGGCGTGAACCCTCCGCGCTAATCAAACCTTCGCGCCCGTGTATTTGTTCGAGGTTGCGTTCTTCATCAAGTTTCAAGCCTATCCATTCAAGCCCTTCACATATCAAAGTGCGAATCTCTGCGGAGTTTTCCCCGATGCCTCCTGTGAAAACGATTGCGTCGGTGCCATTCATTGCTGCAAGGTAGGCACCGATATATTTGCGGGCGCGATAACAGAAAATCTCTATCGCGAGGCGTGCGCGGCGGTCATTATTTTCTTTGGCTTCATCCAGCAAATCGCGCATATCATGGGTCAATCCTGAAATCCCTAACAAACCGGATTGTTTGTTGAGCAGACTTTCAACTTCACGCGCCGACAATCCTTCTTTCGCCGCCAGCCAATCAACGATAGCCGGGTCAAGGTCACCGGAGCGCGTCCCCATCACCAGTCCTTCAAGTGGCGTAAAACCCATAGAAGTGTCTATGGAATGTCCTCCGCGAATCGCTGCCGCCGAACAGCCGTTGCCCAGATGCAGCGTGATGATGTTGGTCGCCTCGCGCGGTTGATTGCGAATCTGGCGATAGCGATAGGCGACATAACGATGCGAAGTGCCGTGAAAACCATAACGGCGAATTTTATAACGGCGATAGAGTTGGTAAGGCAGGGCGTACAGGTAAGCCTGTTCGGGCAGCGTTTGATGAAATGCCGTGTCGAAAACAGCAACTTGCGCCAGTCCCGTTCCGAACAATTCACGCGCCGCTAAAATGCCTTTGATGTTGGCAGGGTTGTGCAGAGGCGCTAGGTCTATGCCATCTTCAATGCCGCGCATCACTTCATCGTTAATCAAAACGGAATGGGTGAAGCGTTCGCCTCCGTGAACGACGCGATGACCGACGGCGTGTATGTCTGCGACGCTTTGAACTTCGTTGACGCCCGATTTCTCAGAGCAAATCCAACGGATGATGAAATCCACAGCGGCGCGTGTATCTTGCAAAAGCGCCGTTACTCTTTGCGTGGCGCTGCCTTCGACTTGCAAAGTGATGATGGCTTCGCCGCCTACTCGTTCAATAGAGCCGCGAGCCAAGCGTCTATCGGCGTTCTGCTCGATGAGGCTCAAGTCTGTGGCGATGAGTTGAAATTTCAATGTGGAACTGCCGCAATTAAGAACCAGAATATTCATAGCATTTTCACCGGGAAAGATATTATCAGGAATGTAGGCAAGTCAGAACAGGGAGCGGTAGCGACCTGGTAGTATCGCGATAGCAACCAAAAAAGAACGGTAGCGACCTAGTGTCAAAAGCTGTACCCGCCCGCTCCCTATGTAAGTCAGACACCAGGTCGCTACCACTCCCTGTTCTGACTTGTTGTCCCTATAGTCGCCGCATAAGCAATCGGCTCAGGTGAAAATTTTGTAAGGCTCTATGCTTTCGGGGCTCTCAGCCGGCAGCACCTCATAAAACCCTGTGCTTGCCCGTCCAAGCCATTTGACAGACTTTGCGACAGTCTTGGGTGTTGGTTTACTTTGATTGACACTGAAAACGATTGCGATTACATTAATTCCGTTTTCGCGCAAAAGAATAAAAGCAAATAGGCATTTTGCTGAATCATTTCGTTGTCTTTTCTCACAACCTATTTTTGATTTCGTGAATTTCAAAGAGCAGATATACTGCGTTATCTTCTCTTCATAACCGGTTTCAAGTTTATTCTGATGGATAAATTTGAAACCCCTCACCTCAAATGAAAGGATTATGATTATGGCAGGTTGCAAACCCTTCTCAGTTAATTTAGCTGTTTTGGCTCCCGATAATAAAAGACAGGTCTCTTTCGGCATTACGCGAGGTTGTCTTGACAATAACACGGCGTTCTACGTTCTGAATTTTATTCTCAGAGATAAGGTCGGAGATGATTTTCAAGATCGCGTCAGCCTTCACGTTACCGTTGGCGACACTGATAACGACAAAGCTCAAAGGATCATGGCACAAGGCTTGACCCTGTCGCAGTTGTCTTATTTGCAAGGTCCTGTAACCAACAAGGCGAAAAAACTTCCGCCCAATACCACGAGCGATGCGAGTGCGGAAAAGGTGGTTGGCGGCGTCGTGAATGTGAAGTAACAAACGGTCATGACTTCCGACTGCTTAATATTTCCTGCGTTTCGTAGTAACGGTTTTTCTTTACAGCAGGTCAAACGTGCGCTCTTGGCTATTGGGCTGTGCCTGGCTTGCCCGTCGCTGTTTGTTTTTGGCAATCAACCTATCAACCAACAGAGAAAGTGTTCGCAAGATGCTTCCGTTTACGAAGCCCAACAATATAAAGTTAAAGCGATTCGTTTCACCACTTTCTTCGATGAAAAAACACCTCTGGCTTTTCTCTTTGCGGTGCAGAAACTCCTCAACAATCAATATCAACAAATCAAAACGCAATTGCCGCTGCAAGAAGGTCAAGCCTTTACGGCGAGCGATTACGTTAACGCCCAGGATAAAGTGAGAGAGTTGCTGGGTGAGCCTGCTGCAGGAGAACGCATCAAGTTTGTCTATCTTGAGCCTTCGATAGAAGCTTGTGATGCCAGCGCGACACCGCCGACGATTGATATTGTTTATCGCATCTTCACCACGCAAGGGCTTTCTTATCTCACCTCAATATTTGAGAAATCGCCGGATAAATTTTCACGGGCAAGGCTCGGTGTGTTAAAAGAAGTTGCAAACAAAACTCTGCCGCAACCTTACCTGGGCTACAACAAATCTCGCGGATTATTCGGCGGCGCGCGTGCTTCTTTTCAAGCCAACAGCGGAATTTTTGACAGCCTGGATATGGATGTTTCAGGGTCAAGTTCTAGCGCAGTTGCCGATATAGGACTGAGCGGCTCACGCGAATTCGATAAAGGATTGATTAGCTACACTCAATGGCGGCTCGGTTACAGATACGCCAATATTCCTACGGACGATGTGACGTTAAAAGAGGGGACACTGTTGGCGCAATCGTTTGCGGCGACCAGACCGCTTGGTTCGCTCGCACTGATTTTGCGTTTCGGCAGTTCTATAGAAGGCGGCAACCGACAAAGCGATCTCAGCAGGAACGAGGTTTCAAATTCAACTCTCGCGCAGTCCGGTTACGGAGCCGCAAAGATGTACGTCGGTGGAACCGCAAGTTTAGGCAGGCAATCCTGGAAAACCTCTTATGCTCTGCAACTCGGCGAAAACGCCAGCGGTGCGCAGGTGGATTATCTCAAGCACATTGTGGATTCGGCTTACACTGTGCGCTTCCTGCCGCGCGATCATTTGCCGCTTCGTGTAGATTTACAATTCACCGCAGGTTTCATTCAAAGGCGTTCAGGGCAGATACCGGTTGGCGAAAGATTTTTTGGTGGAAATGTGCAACGCGAATTTATACAAGGCGACGATTGGCGCATTGGCAGCAGTCCTCTGATTCGCAGTTTTCCGCAAAACCGTTTCCATCGCATAGCCTCGGGACCGCCTATCGGCGGAGAGAATTTCTTTTCTGCCAATGTCACGGTTTCGCAAGCCCTGTGGAATCGCCCGGCGATTCCGGATGACATGTCCAATGACCCGGATTTGAAAATCGCGCTGGGTGGAGCGATTTTGACGACCAAAAGTGTCGCCATTGCTGATGGCTTGAATGCAACCGGCGAGTTTAAAAATCTTGTGGACGGCTTGCCACAAAATCTGGGCGCGAAACTCAATGCTCTGCAAGCGATTCTCGACAAGATAAAATCTTCTTCTCCGCCGCAAACCGTCCTTGATGCAATCAGCGATTCAGAAGACAACATCTCGGATGCCAAAGATGCGATAGAAACGGTGACGCAATCAAAATCCGTGCT
This sequence comes from Acidobacteriota bacterium, assembly GCA_031389065.1. GTDB lineage: Bacteria > Acidobacteriota > Blastocatellia > UBA7656 > UBA7656 > JACQDB01. The sequence continues at coordinate 10,286 of JANMSG010000294.1, forward strand.
TGATATTGAACCGCTGATTACAGGCTTTCCTGATGTGGACATTCCGTCGGCGATTGATAGCGTGACAAGCAGCGTCACAGATGTTGTGCAGAGCCTTCAAGACGCTGGACTCGCGGGGCAAATTGTCAGCCTCCAGCAAGCGGCAAAACAATTGACGGATGGACAAACAGAGGTGCGAACCGAGTATCAAAGCGTCAAACGTCTTGCCTATGTTGAGGCGCAGACTTTGCAACCCATAGTGGGCAAATTGGCTGGAGTGTATACGCTTCTTCAATCTATCAAGCAGACGCTAGATCGGCTTGCCTCAAGTAGCAGCAACGACATTAAGAATTCGATCAGCCCCGCGCAAAAGTATGTTGCGACGGCGATTGATAATGTTGCAACAGCGCAAAGTAATAGCGAGAACGCCAAGGTGAACATTGAACTCCTGGCGCAAGGGCTTGGCGCGGTTACGCCTGCGGCAATCACAGGCATTGTTGAAAATATTCAGAGCGCGCAGAAGCCGCTAACGGATGCGGGACTCTCGCAAGATGCGGCGCAACTTGGTGCTGATGCAAAAAAGCTATCTGCCCTGCAAGCGGAGATAAAAAGCGAACTCAAGCGCATCGCCGTTCCTGTAGTCGAGCGTAAAGCGAATCAGGATATAGCCTATACAGGACGCGCTCTGGACGTGATTTTCAGAGAGTTGAATATTGTTGCCATCAGCCCTGTTTTGCTCTTTGATGCGGCGCGAATCGGCGACAAAGAGTTGATGAGTGTGAGCGAAACTCGCTATGGCTTGGGGGCAGGCATTAAATTTAGTTTGGTAACGTTGGACGTCACGACTGGCTATTCGTGGAATGTCAATCGAAAGCCTGGAGAGCCGCGCGGAGCCTTTGTCTTCTCGCTCGATATTAGCGATCTATTCCGCTAGACGATGCAAATTATCTCAAACAACGAAAAAAATCTTTGCGTTTATTCACTCTTTTGCGGAGTTGCCGAACTGAAAATTTCGCTTGCTCTGTGTTGGCTTGCGGCGATAACGCGCTTGAAACATTGGCAGCTAAAATTTACTATCTTTACGTCTATGTTTACAATCAATCAATCAAACAAGCAGTTTCAATCTTTTCATATTGTCGAGACCTTGTTGGTCAAGGGAATCATACTCGTCCTTCTCCTTTCCATTGTTCCTGCTTCGTCAGCTTCAAGCGGACAGTCGCAAAACAATGACAAGGCTTTGCCGGTTTTTGATATTAATAAAACAGAGCATAACTTTGGCGATGTGTTTTTCGGAGAAGATCTGATAATCGGTTTCACGGTTCGCAATCTGGGCGCGGCTCCTTTGCAACTTGCCGAAAATCCTATCGTCACCGGCAAGCCGACGATAGGTGTGTATCGCGAACCTTTGCGACGCGAAAAATTTTCTTTGAAAGAATTGCTTGCGCCTGCCGGAATGCTCAACGGCCGAGCTCCTTACACCTGATGCTCAAAAGACTTTGTCTTTGATAAAGTCATCCAACCCGGGCAGGTTGGACATGTGCGAGTAAAAATTCAAGGAGTAGAAATCACAGGGTTTTTGATAGATGATTTCAAACTCTATACCAATGACCCGCGCCGTCCCCTTGTTACTCTCAGAGTGACGGCGATTGCTAAACCGCTACCTGAGTATGTGAAGCGCATAAAGAATGCGAATATCGGTCAAGGTGAACAGCTAGGCTCTTTCAAAATTTGGCCTGCGACAAAGCCAGAGGTGAGTATTGGACGAAACGAGCGGACGAAAATTTCGATTCGCATCAGACCTGATTTTGAAGGCGATGTTGAATTGAAATTGGGCTCGAATAATTTTGAGCAAGCAAAATATACACTGCGGCGCGAAGATAGCAGAACCTATTGGCTGGATATAGAAACCGAGCCTGTGACGGAAGCGGGCAGGCGAAATATAGCAATCGAATTGCAAAGCGTCAGCCCGAAGGTCGAAAACTTTTCCGTCAATCTGGTCTTAAACATTATTGAGGATGGTTTGGTATTTACGCCCGCAATTGTTGATTGCGGAGAGATATCTTTATCGAGTCTCAAGCAGTTTCCAACCAGAGTCGGCAGGGCAGGCGTGAGAAAACCCACCGGAACGTTCCGCATCAAGTCTGTTTCTTCGACGCTCAATTTTCTGAAACCCGAAGTGCAGACCATGGTGGAAGGCAGCAACTACTTAATTAAAGTCAATACGGAGGTGAATAATTTGCCGAAAGCAGGGACTTATCAAGGCAAGCTGATTGTTGAAACAGACGATCCGCAAAAACCGCGCCTGGAGATTCCTGTCAAAATCACCCTGACTGATAAATAGCCAAGCAGAGAAACGTGGTGATGAATTGCACAAGCAGGCAAGCAATTCATCATCGCGTTAGCAACCAATCGAAACTACATGGTTGTCGTATCGTCCTCACATTTTTTGCAGTTGAGAATGGCTCCAAGTTGTTCTTGTCTTCCTTGCAAAGTCACAACCCAGGGGTGAGTTACCCAGGGCGGATTATGACGGACATGTTGCGTGTGTCCGCATTCTAAATCGGCTACCCAATCGGAAAACTCGTCTTGATGAAAGCCTACAATTTTTTGCTCCAAAACAATCCTCTTAAAATTCCATTTACTTATCTGTTTGGTTTTCAGTTTTCAATTCAATCCGTTCTACTTTTTTGCGTAGCGTTTCGCTGCGAAAGCGCAAACGATCAGCCTGCGTTTGTAAATCAGCTATGCGGGTTTGCAGCGTACTTTGTTGCATGCGAAGGTTATCGAGCGCCCGCTGCAACTCTAGTTTAATCGCAGCTTCGGCTTCTTCGCGCCGCAAGGCACCGCCGCGCAGCATCAATTCCTGCGAGATGTTTCTTTGACGACGCTGAATGTCTGTCTCTTGCGCGTCAAGGTTGGCTTTCGCATTCATCGCGCTATCGAGTTTGTCTTCGATTCTCGTGAGCCTCTCTTCGAGGAGCAAAAGTTCCATCACCGTTGAGGTGCGCTCGGAATCCTGGCGCATCTTTTTCACCTCGACGGTGAGTTTGTCTATCTGCTCTGAAAGGCCAGTGATGGTGCGGCGCAACAATTCATCCGAAGTCTCCTGCACGACTTCAGGCTCGATCTTTTCTATGTTTGCAGCCTTTGGGTTTTGACGCGCCGGTTTTGATCTCGGCGCTTGCCCGGGCAGAGCTTGCGCGTGAATTGTCGTAGTGAATAAAAACGATACGACTAAAATTATTGAAAGAAGAGGCACTGGCTTGTTCATCTTTTGCTCCTGCTTTAGAGATAATACTGTATTGAAGCCCATTTGTGTCAGGTTAGTTCCATTATCTTCGACAAACACGAAGCATGAGCCTCAGTTGTTGACCATTTTTTTTTGCGGTGATAACGTGGAGGCGATTTCAAAACGCAACGAGGGAAGATGAATACTACAGAAGACAACAAAGATTTTTCGCAACGCTTCAAAGAGCCTGGTGGAACGCCTGGCGGGCTGGGAATGTTTCTATTCGGGCTGGCGCTTTCCATAGCCGGCGGTTACCTGATTATGAATCAAACGCAAGTGACCAGCGGCTATTGGAATTGGTTCGGAAACAACACCTTTGGTTTGACACTTGTGCCCTTAATCATCGGCATAGGGCTTTTGTTCTTTAACGGCAAATCAATCTTTGGGTGGGTGCTTGCCGGTGGCGGTCTGGTGATCATTTTCGTGGGCATTATCACAAATCTAAGCGTTTATTTTCGCACCACCAGTTTGTTCAATGTGATTCTAATGCTTACCTTATTTGCTGCAGGACTCGGTTTGATGGCTCGCGCTTTCAAAGGCAGATGATTCGCTTAACCAGGTAAACTCTCAACAAGGTCAAACGATGCTCAATCTTTCAATCTCTCAAACGCTTATAAGTTTTCGTTTTCTATGGGTTGCCACGATAGTTGTTTCTCTGTTGGCGATGCAATTCCAACCGCTTGCTTTGGCGCAAAAGCAAAGTTCAGTGACCGACGCGAAAGCGAAAATCGAAGAACTGGTAAAGGCAAGCGGCGCAGAAACCGTAGGCGTGGCGTTTTACGATTTAGCTACGGGCGAAGAATTATTGATCAATCCTGACGAAAGTTTTCACGCGGCAAGCACCATGAAAGTGCCTGTTATGATGGAACTCTACAGACAAGCTCACGCGAAAAAGTTTTCTCTCGATGACCGCATCCCGATCAAAAATGATTTTCTGAGCATCGCCGATGGCAGCCACTTTTCAATCAGCGTCACAGATGATTCAGAGCCTACGTTTTACAAACGAATCGGCGAAACGGAAACCATACGCGAGTTGATGCGCTTAATGATTGTCATGAGCAGCAACCTGGCGACCAATATTTTAATTGAGCGCGTCGGTGCAGAAAATATTATGAAATTGATGCGCGAAATAGGTGCGGGCAATATTCAAGTGCTGCGCGGCGTCGAAGACACGAAAGCTTTTGAACGTAAGATGAACAACACGACGACGGCGCGAGATTTGATGATCATCATGCGCCACATAGCCCGGCGTCGCGCCGTTTCCGCAAAAGCTTCCGATGAGATGGTTATGGTGATGCTGGCGCAACACTTCAACGAAGGCATTCCTGCGGGAGTTGCTAAAAGCGCGAAGGTGGCGCATAAAACCGGTTCGATTACGAAGATCAATCACGACGCGGCGATTGTCTTTCCGGCAAATCGCAAGCCGTATGTTTTAGTGGTTTTGACTCGCGGCTTGGCGGACGAAAAGCGCGCTCACAAACTCATCGCAGACATTTCTCAAGCGATATATTCAAGCCTGAAAACATAACGTGAAAAATCCCTGATTTTTTCCATGCCGCTTGTCAGACAAATCATTTTAAGCCCGTCTTCGCAAGCGGGCTTTCGGTCGAATCAGCGTCAATGTTAGAATGCGCTCAACTTTACCAAAGCATTTTCTATGGGAGAGAGTTGAGCTAATGGCGAATGACGCGGCAACCGCAGCCCAAACGAATACAGCGCTGGACACTTTGAGCGACGAAGAATTAGTGAATCACTTTCTAGCTTCTTCAAGCCCGGATCAGTCGTCAGCGCATCTGTACTTTGAAATCATCATCTCGCGCTATCACTGGTTGATTAGCCACGTCGTGCGAAGTTCGCGTTATCGCTTTCCCGCATGGGATTCAGCCGATGATGTAATCTCTCGAGTGATTTTCAAAGTCTATCGCGGACTGGCTCAATGGCGAAGGGAAGGGAAGCTTTCCAGTTTCATCGCCCGCATAGCGACCAGCGAGATGATTGACACGATTCGACGTGTCCGGCGAGATAGAAGCTGGAATCCGCGAATGACCAATGTCGGCGATGACGATTCGGACGCGCCTACGCAGATTGATAAAGCGCCATCGCACGAGCCTTCGCCGGAAACCCAGTTGTTGAACAGACAGAAGCGCGAACTGGTTGATAATTTGCTCGAAGACGTTTGCCGCGATTGGAAAGATAGCGTCATCGTCAACGAGTACATCATAAACAATATTGGCGCGAAGGATATTTCAGAGAAGTACGAGATGTCTGAAGATGTTGTTTATCAACGCGCTCGTCGTTTGAAAGTTCGTTTGATGAAGTGGATGGCGGATCGCGGCATCACATCATCGGAAACTTTGCTCGGCACCGGCGCGAGCATAAAAAAGAGATAGAGAGCATGCTTGGTTGAGCATCGGTCTAAGACCGCTTCTCAATGAAGGATAAAACGAATTGATGAAGAAGTAGTGAGGCAGTTATGAAGTCAGCGCAAGCAAAAAAACAGCTATTCGATGACCTGCGCGAAACGCTTATCGCGCAAGCCAAGCTTTCAAGTAACCCGCAAGACGCAAATTCGCATCCTGATGTCAGCGAGTTGGTGACTTTTTTCTACGGAAAATCGAACCAACCCTCTACCGCGGCGCACCTTGCCGCCTGTCAAAATTGCGCCGACGAAATTGCTCTTTATGCCAGGGCTGAACGCGCTGCCGCCGATTTTAAACCGAGCAAAACAACTGCCGCCAAGATTCCTGCTGCTGCCTGGCAGATGATTCATGATTGGCAAGACAACAGCTTCGCAAAACCAAAATCGCAAAGTGAAACCGTAAGTGCAGAGATGCTGACGAAATTTGCGCGACTCCTTGCCAATCGCAAAGACCTGCAGTCCGAGCGCCAGGGGATGGCGAAACTTGCACCCAATCAAGTCTCTGTGATTATCGTGAATCGTTCGGGCGATTTTCGCGGCATCGAATTATTCGAGAAGAGCGAAGATAAAGGCGGCGAAATAACCTTGAAACATAGAACGAAATCAAACCGCTTTGATCACAAAGAACTTCATGCCTTGCTTCATCAAGGCAGCAAAAAATACGGTGTTGAATCATTCACCATCGAGCGCAACAAAGTTCGTGTCGGCAGATTGGCAAAACAAGACGCCGCCAATTGTCGCGCAGACTATTTCATCATCGAAGATTGAACAAAAGGGAATGGGGCAGTAATTTTCCATGGAAACGTGACGATAAATTGAAACTAGAATAGGAGAAAAGAACCTTGCCAATACAAACAATCATTAACCAGTCAGGACCGCTTCCGATAACGGCTACTTTTACCTCACCAACCAATGCGCCTGCGACTATTTTTATCTCAGGGTCTGTATGGTCTCAGACTACCGACACGATGATAGGCATAGCGATTCTTCTGGACGGACAACAAATCGGAACCGCGCAGATTTTTTCAAACGGCAATACCACGCATCGTGCGGTTGTGCCGGTGTTTATACCAGTTGATCTTGCCTTTGGAGCACACACTCTGGAACTCACTACAACGAATGGCAACACAGTTTCAGATGTTAACGACCCCTATAACGCGGTGCTGATTTATTAGCAGATAACTCAATACTGCCAGTCTGACAAACAATTCAAGTTTACAAGGATTCGCAGCACAATGATTTTTTATTACCTTGTTGGCGCTGAAGGAGAGTTGTGCCTCGGCTCAAAGCTATTTCTATAGGAGAGCTGTTGGCGGGTAAGTCTCTGGCAAGGAAACGCCCTTGTCAATGAAAGAGGCTTGCCCTTGAGTATCGGGTGAGCTTACGTTTGCTACTGTTTCCATTCACAACAAACAGAAGTTTATCGAACCTTTAAACCGTACATCGAAACCGTTGCGCTCTACAGTTGAGTTAGATTTGAGTTTCGCACTACAGAATGAGCGCAGAAAATGCAGCTCTGTTTTGACGGCAGAATTACTGATAAAAGTGAAAACTGAAGATCGCAATCTTTGTTTCTAGCTGTTGAAAATGCCTGGAAAGCCGCATAGGATTGGTCTGTGAATGTAAGTACAAAATTCATACCATCCCGATGTCATTTCATATCAGGAGAACCCATTAATGAAAGTCGAAACAGGAGTGATCGCTGCAGCAGGCTCAGGTACGAGAATGCTGCCCGTGACGCTCGGCTATCCCAAAGAGCTTTTAGCTATCGTCAATAAACCCGCGCTGCACCTTATCATTGAAGAATTCATAGATTCGGGTTTGAAAAAAATCATCATTATCACGGGAGCCAACGCCGAGCCTTTGCATCGCCAGTACAATTTAGCTCTGGCGCCGCCTCGCGGAACATATAAAGCGCTGGATGATTTCGCCGATAAACTTGCCGGTGTGGAAATACTCTTCGAGCCGCAAAAGGGACCTTATGGAAATGGCACGCCACTGCTTGTGGCAAAGCCGCATATCCCTGAAGGCGAGGGCTTCATTTATGCTTATGGTGACGACATTATCAAATCAGAAAAACCTTTTGCCTTGCAGTTGATTGAAAAACATCAACGCACCAATTCTCTGGTCGTAGGAACTCAGGAAGTCGCCTGGGAAGATGTGACGCGCTATGGCATCGCGCAAATCAGAGAGGGAAGTGCAGACCGCTTGATGTTCGATGTTGTAGAAAAGCCTACGCGTGAAGAAGCTACCTCAAACCTGGCGATGTTCGGGCGCTTCTTGTTGTCAACCGACATCATTCAAATACTGACAGAGATTCCTTTAGGCAAATCAAACGAACTCTGGTTGACGGACTCGGTGCGCGAGTACATCAAGCGCGGCGGTTTGGTTGCTGCTGAATTGGTGGCTGGCGGCGAATGGCTGACGATCGGTGATCCGATTAATTATTTAAAAACCCTTATGGAATACGCGCTATCGGACGAAGAGATTCGCGCCGCCTTAGCTCCCAGAATCAAAAGACTGTTAGGCCTCGACTGAGGCGTTCGACAAAAGTTATCAGTGCGCCTGAATGGATGCGACGAGCAAAATAATCGGTAGTGATTCAATCAGGAGTAGATGATTTGTGGAGCAGGTGAGGTAGCGGTAACTGTCGAGTCTGCGCAAGTCTTGCGCCGAGAATGACTTGAAAAGCGAGCGGGACTTCGTTCCAGTCAACCGCAGACTAGACAGTCTACGATACATTCAGGATTCCTATAGAGTTTGGAGTTCCGCCTTCAGGCCGTTGGTTCAGCAGGTGACAAGACCACCTGAAGGCGGAACACCAAACCTTTCTTATCTCTCTACCTTCTCCCACTTGCAAATATCCCTCGTTCAAATGAGGGAGCCGCAGCATGCTCAAAGCCTGGATAAACGATGTTCAAATGAACGAGATTGATGGAGCAAATAAATATTTGTCTTGTATCAATTTCAATTCGAACTTACATTCTGGAATGTTTAACAGGGATTATTGTTTTCAGCATTCGTAAGCATTGCTTGGGTCGTTTCAATTTCGACAAGGCAACTTCGGCGAGAATATTTGGGTGTTTCTGTGAAATTTTCTATCCTCCTGAAATGGCAATTCTAGAGTTGCCTCGCTTTGAAACCACGCACACTGAAACAGAAACTATAGATGAGAGATTTGATATGGAAATGAATACCGCAATAAATAATGGAAAGCTTCAAAAAAGCGAAACTCAAGACGATAACGAAGCAGTCATTGATAAACAGGTACTAGTTAGGTTTTGGAAAAACCTTGACGAAGATGACAGTTTGATTCAAGAAATGGTCACAATCTTTCTTCAAGACGCTCCCAAACAACTCTCTGCCGCCCATCAAGCGTTAGCTAATCAGGATAGCAAAGAATTGGGACGTATCGCACACACTTTGAAAGGCAGCAGTTCCTATTATGGAGCCAAGAGATTGGCGATACCTTGCACAGAGCTTGAAGATAATTGTGAGGTTGGCAATCTTTCGGGAGCCAGCTCGTTAGTCGCACAATTGGAAAAAGAGTTTGAAGCGGTTAGAGAGGTTCTAAAATCAATGGTTCTTCAATTACCCCTGATGCGAGGAACTAGGTAGAATCAACCACCCAGTGAAGCAATTTACAATCAACTTTTTGCGGGTGGAGACGCAGATACAGAGAGCCTCTCCACCCGCAAAATCTTTTACAAATCAGGTTCATTCATTTTTGAGAGGGAGAGCCTTTGGGTTCGTCACCTGATAAACTTGAGTCGCCGTCGCGCTGTTGTAGATGCTTGACTGCGCAAGTGGAAAATTGTTAGTGATGAATTTGAAATTCGCCTGATTCTCAAAATAGACTCGCCCGCGTTGCAGCAATACATAATCAAGCGCTTCTTCCTGCAAATGAAAATCGGGGTGCGACATGATCTTTGAACGAATGTCAGGGCGCTGGTATCGCTCAAGGTAATATTCGACTACGCCAGGGATTTCGCTGGCGATGGTGGCGTTTGGCGGTGCATTTTCGGCGATGTACTTGATGCTTTCTCTGGCGCCCAGGTCATAAAACTCATCGTGCGGAAAAAAATAACCGCTGCGACTTCCGCCTAACACGTTGGTGTACAAACCCGGATGAGGCAATCCCCATTTGAGCGTTATGAAGGCCGGCGCGACAACAAAAATGAGGGCAGCAACGACTCCCGCAAGCTTTTCTGCCAACTGGGAGTCAAGAGCAAATCTTTTTAGGAAATTTGAAAGTAGACGCCACATCACGAGGATGCCGACAGCCGAAGTCATGTAAATCAAAGGCATCAAGGAAAGCGAGTAGCGCAGAAATTTTGAGCCAATCAGGGACATCGGAAGCAGCCAAAAAATCAACATGATTCTGAGAAAAAGATAGCCGCGCGCCACCCGCGAATCGCCGCATTGACGGAAGATTTCGACGAGCCCGACTGCAAAGGATAAGAGAATCGGCACAGGCAATTTGACCGCCAGATAGAGCAAATAAAAATACCAGGGGTTGCCGAAAGGGGTTTCTGCCATGGTGTTGTTAAATAGCATGTCCATCACAAGATATCCGTGATGGGTGAGCAAGTCTTCGTTGACAAAGGCGCTGATATACCGCCAGGTCTGTGGCAAAAAGATCGCCGGATTGAAAACCATAAAGGCGAAAACCATCGCGCCAAAATACTTTACCCACATACGCCTGGTCAGAGGGCGATTGTTGCCTCTGTGATATCCGATAAGCGTATAGAACAAGGCGTTGAGCAGTACGTAATGCGGGAAATATTTCGAGCAAATCATCATGCCGAATGCGGCTCCCGCCAAAGCGTAAAATCTCTCTTGTCCTTCCAGGTCTGTATCCCTGCGCTCTTTGGCGCGGTTGTAAAAATAGAAACCCAAAAACATGAAAAACAGCAACAGCGTGTCTTCTTTGCCTATGCGGTTAAACCAGATGGCGTTTAATCCGAAAGCCCACAACAACGAAGTGATTAAGCCTGTCTGAAAGCCCAGCAAAGCTGTGGTGAGCAACAACAACGGAATGACGGTCAACGCCCCAAAGATGACATTGGGCAATCTCAGAGCCGTCTCTTCGGAGAGACTGAAATTCAACTGGTCACCAGCAGTGTGATTCCAGGCGGTAGCCATTTGCATTGACGCGAAGCACAGGATCTTCATCATCATAGGGTGTTCGGTGTTGACTGTGAAATCGCCTTGCTCGTAGGCTCGAAGGGCAAACACTTTGTTGGTTTCGTCTTCGGATAATCCGGCTTCGTCTACTTGATAAACTCGCGCGCAGAAGGCAAGAAAAACGACTAGGATAATGACGAATATTTTCTTGTGTTCAAGCTTGTGAAATCGCCCCGATGAGATTTTCTCTTCCTGCTTTGGGGATTGAACACAACGTACTTCCAGATGATCTATTGTTCTCATCCTTATCTGTTTTGGCCTCGACTTTTACTTAGTTTTTCAACCCGGCCAGGCGTTACCGTGATTACGGTTTTCTCTCTCCACATTACTATTCAAGCAAAATATAGAGAATAAAACAAAGGCCGCTGCAAGCGAAGCAGCGGCCAAAAGATTCGGAGGAATATCAGAGGGATAAATTAGTCTGCCTTCTTACGAATAAAGGTAGGCACATTGATGTCGTCGCGCCGAGAATGCTCCGGCGCGTGCGTGCTGCGATCTGGTCCACCGCCGGTTGGCGGGTTTGTCGTCGTGTATGGGCGAACCGATTCAGATGAAGTGATCGCTTTATCAAAGCCTGTGGCGATGACCGTTATCTTCATCTCGTTCGTCAATTTCTCATCCAGTACCGCGCCAAAGATGATATTGGCATCTTCGTGCGCCGCTGCGTGAATGATGTCCATCGCTTCATTGACTTCAAAGAGCGTCAAATCGGTTCCGCCTGATATATTGACGAGCACGCCTTGCGCGCCATCAATGGATGCCTCTTCCAGCAGAGGACTTGAAATGGCGCGATGCGTCGCTTCAACGGCGCGATTGTCGCCGGAGGCGACACCCGTTCCCATCAGAGCCATTCCCATTCCGGCCATCGTGGATTTCACATCTGCAAAGTCAACATTGATTAAACCTGGAACCGTGATGATGTCCGATATGCCTTGCACCGCTTGTCGAAGCACATCATCGGCGAGCTTAAAAGCTTCGAGAAACGGTGTGCCTTTCGACACTGCGCCCAGCAATCGTTCGTTAGGGATCGTGATGACCGTGTCAACACAATCGCGTAGTTCGTTTAAGCCCTGTTCGCCTTGTCGCTGACGGCGACGACCTTCAAAGCGGAAGGGCTTGGTCACAACAGCAACTGTGAGCGCCCCCAGTTCGGTTGCTAAACTTGCGACAATGGGCGCGGCTCCTGTGCCTGTGCCGCCGCCCAGACCTGTGGTGATGAAGACCATATCCGCGCCTTCGAGCACCTCAATAATTTTTTCGGTGTCTTCGAGCGCTGACTTACGCCCGACTTCGGGGTCGCCGCCCGCCCCTAACCCCCTGGTGAGCTTCTCACCAATCTGAATTTTGATCGAGGCTCTGGAACTCTTCAGGGCTTGAAGGTCGGTGTTGGCAACTAAGAATTGAACGCCTTCTATACCGGCTTCAATCATGCGATTGACAGCGTTGCCGCCGCCGCCGCCGATGCCGATAACTTTAATTTTTGCTCCGTTGGCAGGCTGGCCCTCTTCGTCAAAAAGTATAAGACCACTGCGTGTTTCATTCCGTTCGTCTGCTCCCATAATGGGCGCCTCCTGCAAGTAAGAATTAAGCACCTGTTCGTTAACGCTCTCTGGCTATAAAGAGCGCATAAATCGGAGATACGAGTTTCCCAACTGTCCTTAATTTTTTGCTGCTTGGTTCAATATCACACCTTGAATCATCAGAAAACAAACACGCAAAAAAAACCATTGAGTCGCCAAATGCGGGCGACCTGTTGGTTTCGGGGGTCGTCTTTCCATGCCTGTGAGAATGCCAACTGATTTCTACAATATGTGGTAGCATAAGCTTCCAAAAACACATCGCATAGTAGCACAGTCGTTACCCCCTCACAACTTCTTTTTCTGCAAATTGGAAATATTTGGCGCAAATTTTCAGCCAAATATTTTGCTCCAGAAGGAGACGCGCTTGGGCGCGCCATCTTTGAGCGAATGAATCTTCTTCTGATTCATCTGTTTGTGAAAACCATAGAGCAAAGTTCCCGCGACCGTGGCATATTCAGGGCTGTCCAAATCGCCTGTCAGACCACCGGCAATGTGAGGAATTCCGTGACGCGCCGGCAAATCTAAAATCTGTTCGGCCATTTCGACGATGCCATCCATCAAAGAACCGCCGCCCGTGAGGATGACGCTTGAAAGGATCTGCTGCTCAAATCCGGCGCGTTGGATTTCGTCAGCCGCGTGGCTGAAAATTTCTTCGGCGCGCGGCTGCAAAATTTCGCAGAGGATTTGACGACTTAACAGGCGTGGTTGTCGCCCTCCCACAGAAGGCACTTCGACCATTCGCCCTCTTTCGTTATCCGGCATCAACATTGCCAGCGCGCAACCTTCGCTGCGTTTGATGCGTTCGGCTTCCGGCACAGGCGTTCTGAGACCTACGGCAATATCGTTGGTGAGGTGATTGCCGCCCATCTCAAAAACCGCTGTGTGGCGCACCGCATCACGGTGAATGATGGTCAGGTTCGTGATGTCTGCGCCGATGTCTATGACGGCCGCGCCATATTCTTTTTCATCATTGGTCAGGGTTGCTTCCGCGCAAGCGACGTGATTGATGATGGTATCAACGACCATGATGCTTGCCCGATTGACCGAACTGATGACGTTTTGACGCGCCGTGATTGGTGAAGTAACGACGTGAACGGCGGCTTCCAGACGCATCCCTAAAAAACCTATGGGATTGCCTATGCCGTCTTGACCGTCAACGATGAACTCTTGAGGGATCACGTCTATAATTTCGCGATCCGTCGGTACGCTGATCGCCCGGGTCTGGTCTATTACGCGATAAATATCTTCTTCGGTGATTTCGCGGTTGCGCCGACTGATGGCAATCACACCGCGAGAGTTTTTGCCACGCATCTGCGCGCCGCTTAGATTGACATATGCAGAGTCTATGGTCAGACCCGACATCGCCTCTGCTTCTTCGACAGCATGTTTAATCGCATCAACGGTGGCTTCGATGTTGACAACCACGCCTTTACGAACGCCACGCGAAGGAGCTTTGCCTATGCCTACGATCTCCAACTCGTCGTTATCCGTTATTTCGCCGACGACCAGGCGCACCTCTGTTGTACCTATGTCGAGCGCCGAAATCTGTCTATGTGCCTTAGCCATTTAGAATCCTCCGGTTTATCTCTTTTTGCCGGGGGCTTGCTTTTGTGACGCTGGAACCTTGTGCCTGGCAGACGCTACGCGCTTGTCAGGCTTAGCCTTCCCCTGCTCGACCGTTGTTGCTTTCGCAGCATTGGTTTTGCGCGGTTCAGATTTCGCTGTGACTTTACGCGTTTCAAGCTTAGCGACTACGGCTTTCTGCGTCTCCGCATAAGCTTTCGGCGCTTGCGCTAGTTCTGCTTTCTTTGAAGTTCCTGCGTCAGAGTTTTTCTCCGTTTTGGGGGAGGAGAAGGCGAATACAATGTGACTGGGCTTTGACGCATCAAGGAAGTTAATCCTCTCCGCGTTTTCAAGTAATCGCTCCGCGTCCTGTATGCGGAGGCGACTGAGTTGTTCGGCGTCGCGCGCGTTGACGGATTGTAAAACTTGCAGCGCGACTTTGAAACGGTTCTTGAAATCCTCACTGCCCAGCACAACATGTACGGGCGAATTTAACAATTGCAAGTTTACATACTTTGGTGACGCCAGGTCAATTTCATCTACCAAATCCCATAAAGAATCTTCGCTGGTGAATTCCTGCTCAATCTTTTTATAGATCGCAACGCGCTCGCGGTTTTCTGCAATTGCTCCGGCTGTCAGATTGCCTTCAGCAAATCCTGTTGCCGTAGGGGGAACTTTTTGCTTGTCATTTTGCCGGCTTGAAAACTCGCCGATTTCAACGGCATCTTTATCGAGCCAAACCAGTAGCCCCGAATTGCGACGCGCCAAAACGGCAGGCTCGCGTTCGACGATGTTGACATGAACTTTATCGGGAAGAATGCGCGCAACCGTGGCTTCGCGAACCCGCGTTAGCGCTTCAATCTTCTGTCGAATTGCCTTCAGGTCAACATCCATCAAACGAGTTTGCCCGACTGCCGTACGGACTATTTTTTCTATGTCAGTGCGAACATTTTGACTCGCCTGGCTGACTTCAATGCCCTTCAACTGAAACACCGGCGAACTCGTGAACCAATAATAAAAGAGCAATAAAGCAAAGGCGCCGCAAACGACTGCAAAAGGCTTTGCATAGATTCTGACAAATTCGATGATGTCGCCGAAACTGATGCCGCCGCTATTGCCTGCGCTGCTGCGTTTCGGCTTTGACGAACGTTGGGTTGAACGCGGACTGACGATCTGCGCTCGGGTTTTTGATTCTGCTTTTTGAGATATTGCCATACGTAGTCCTTAGTCCTTAGTCC
>JANMSG010000371.1:0-3531 GCA_031389065.1 Acidobacteriota bacterium
TCATACGTCCTCAATCCGGCGAAACAATTTGCGATCCTGCCTGCGGAACGGGCGGCTTTCTTTTAGAAGCGCATCGTTACATCCTCAAGCACAACAAAAATCTCAATAAAAGAAAAAGCGACCATTTAAGACTTCAAGCAATACGCGGGTTTGAACTTGTTCATCAGGTGACACGATTATGCGCGATGAATTTCTGGCTTCACGGAATCGGACCGACGCCAGAAGAAGATTTTGAATTGCCTATTCAGAGTGTAGACAGTTTGAGAGATAACATAGGAGATTCTTACAAAGTAATTTTTTCAAATCCGCCATTCGGTAAGAAATCAAGCATGACAGTTGTTACCAACGGCAATGGTCATAACGGCAATGGCGAAGACAGCGCTGCATCAAAAAACGGCAAACAAGATTCTCTCACCATCGTTAATAATGAATTCTGGGCTTCGACAAGTAACAAGCAATTAAACTTTGTTCAACTCATCAGCAATCTTGAGGATAAAAACGGTCGTGCTGCGGTCATCGTACCCGACAATGTTCTTTTTGAAAGCGGCGCGGGCGAAACCATTCGCCGCAAACTTCTTGAAGAATGTGATGTCCATACTTTGCTGAGACTGCCAACAGGAATTTTTCACGCGCAAGGTGTGAAAGCAAACGTGCTTTTCTTCGACAAGAAAAAG
Source organism: Acidobacteriota bacterium (assembly GCA_031389065.1). Classification (GTDB taxonomy): domain Bacteria; phylum Acidobacteriota; class Blastocatellia; order UBA7656; family UBA7656; genus JACQDB01. Next base: position 675 of record JANMSG010000371.1, read on the forward strand.
CCGAACGGTCAATTGTGGATTTATGACTTTCGCACCAATATTCGATATAACTTCAAAACGAATCAGTTAAAACGCCAAGACCTGGATGAATTCGTCACTTGCTACCATGCGGATAATCGTAATGACCGCACACCAACTTGGTCGCAAGAAAATCCTAACGGGCGTTGGCGTGCTTATTCGCATGAAGAGCTGTTACGGCGTGATAAGGCAAACCTTGATATTCTTTGGCTCAGAGATGAAAGCTTTGCGGGTTCTGACAGATCGAATTCTCCCGAACTCATTGTTGCTGAAATCGTCGAAAGCCTGCGAGTGACTTTGGCTCGGTTTGAAGCGATGTATGCCGATATGGCTAAACGCAAAGAGGTTTAACCAAGCTTCAAATCTTTCAAGAAGAGTTGAATTTGTTTGTTGCAGGTAACGTGAGCGTCAAGCCCACTTTACTTTGGTATCCATTCAAGTATAGACACCATTTGTGGCGCAATATCCTCAATACCTTCCCCTTGACCTTGTCCCACTTTTTGTACCAGCAGATGGATTTTCTTCTTTTTATTCCAGAGCATTTGGTCAAATGTCGGCTCCCACATTTCTACAGAGTCTTTGGTTAAATCTTGAATCACCCAGGCCTCTCGCTTTAGGTCAGCGCACCTGGCAACAGAGATGCGACTGCCGCGTTCGCTATCCCGGAATATCAGAAAAGCCTCTGTTCTCGCTCCTGTTGAACGGATGAGAATTTGTGGTCTCGAAATCGGGATGCGTCTCGTCCCTCCACCGCTCAGACTAAATGGCGTTACGCGGCGAGTGACTTGAGATACGTTCCATTTATCACCATCGTGATAGACGAGGTGATATTGCGGAACTGTAGATCCTTGCGGTCGCCAATAGGTAGCAATAAAGGCTCTGCCATCAGCGTCTGCGCACATAGATGTTTGATTGATTAACTCGCTGCCTTGAGGAATGCGCCACACATACTCCGCAGATTTTCCTGTGATAGGCAGTTGGTACATTTCGCCTGTGGACTTCTGCCAACTCTTGCCGCCATCGGTAGATTTGGCGTAGCAAAGGTCATGATTTGTCGCCACATCAGGTGTCTCGCGCCAAACCCATGAAAGGTGTATGTTGCCTTTCCTGTCGGTCGCCAGTTGCCAGTAGGCATTGCGCTCGCCTTCGCCATCAATGAGCCTGTCTTGCAGCCGCGCCCATTTTTTCGCCTTCACATCAAAATGATTCAGGATCAAATTGCCGTTGCCGGAAGCCCCGTCACGATATAGAAAAAGAAGATTGCCATCAGATAAATTATAAAATTCAGGATAGGTCACGCGCTGCTCTTTCTCACCAACCATAGGCAATTGCGTTGTCAGTTCCAGAGAGCCCGCAGTAATACTACGACAGTATTGCAGACGCGAAACGTGATGGTTCCAAGCCATATGCAGGAAGCCTGCGCCGTCAACAGCTATGCTGATTGAATTGTGAGCATCTTCGACCTTGCCTTGATACTGTGTCTTGTGAATCTGCCAGCGCGAGGCGCTAAGTTTGCGTTTTGCTAGCGTAACCCGCGAATCCGCATCATAAAAGGCGACATACTGAGTGTCGCCGTGTGTGGTCACAGAGTTTCGTCTGAAAATAACCGCGTTGATTTGATTCTTTGCCCAACCTTTGGCTATCGGAACCAATCGTGAATTCGTCGAAGGCAAGGGTTGCGCTGAAAGAGTCAAAATGTGAAGTGAGAGAATTGCGATTGCGCAGGAAAAGCCTGTTTGTAAGATTGATTTTTTCCGCAATGTTTTTCCCCTTTCTCATCAGGCGTCATTGAAGTTTCAAGTCTTTCAAGATTAATTGAATATGTTTGTGGTTGTTGTAATCGTTTTCCGAAAGGTTATAGGCGATGCTCACCGTATCGCCGGCAAAGATTTCTGCGGCGTGTTCGGCGGCTCCCCACCAGATGGCATCGATCCAGCGACCGCCTTGCATCACTTTCAACTTCAAATGCTTACCCTTCAAGACGCGGGGACGCTCGACGACTTGCACGCCGTGTGTCGCAAAAATCGGCGGCGGATTGCCAGACCCGAAAGGCTCCAGGCGATTGATTTCGGCAAGCGTTTCGAGGGTCGCCTGCTTGAGCGAAAGCTCATAATCTATCGGCACGATAGGAACTAAATCTTCAGCGCTCAAAACGGTTTGCGCGTAGGCGTTCAACCGCCTTCGCAATTCATCAATATTTCCGGCGCGAATCGTCACTCCTGCGGCGTGCGAATGACCGCCGAAACGCTCGAATAACTCCGTGCAACTTTCCAGCCCGTTCAGTAAATGAAAAGCTGCAATCGAACGACCGCTGCCGTGTCCCATTCCGTCTTCAATCGAAATGATCAGCGTAGGGCGATGCAAGCGCTCCACAACTTTTGAGGCGACGATGCCGATGACCCCACGATGCCACCCTTCACCTGCGATGACGGCAACATGCGCCTCTTTCAATTCGGGATGAATTTCGATTTGTTCGAGAGCTTGCGCCAGGGTCTGTGCTTCGACCTCCTGGCGAGCGGCGTTTTGCACATTCATCGCCTGAGCGAGTTCCATAGCACTTTGCAAGTCCGTCGCGTCGAACAGGTCAACTGCGGCGCTCGCTCCTGCCATACGCCCTACGGCGTTGATGCGCGGACCGATTTTGAAGCCGATGTCAGAGCCGGAGATGGCTTTGTCGCTCGTTATGCCTACGACTTCAAGCAAGGCGCGAAGCCCGTAATTTCTGGGGTGGCGGAGTCCCGCGAGTCCGTATTTGGCGATGACACGATTTTCGCCGGTGAGCGGCACGATGTCGGCAATCGTTCCTATGGCGGCAATTTTGACGAACGATTCGACGAAC
>JANMSG010000378.1:0-7713 GCA_031389065.1 Acidobacteriota bacterium
TTCGGCTGCAAGACCTGTTTGCGGCTAAAGGCGAGAAGTTGGCGGGTCAGAGTCGCGGCGCGGTCACCGGCTTTCTTAATCTCTTCAATATTGCCGCGCAAGGGGTCTTCGGCAGGCAGGCTTCTGAGAGTGAGTTGGCTGTATCCGGTAATGGCGGTGAGCAGATTATTGAAGTCGTGGGCGATGCCGCCGGCCAGTTGCCCGACCGCCTCCAGCTTCTGCGATTGGCGGAGTTGTTCTTCGAGTTGCTTGCGTTCGGTAATATCACGAGCGATACCTTGTACGCCGACCGGAACGCCGTCTTGAAAGACCAGTCTGGTGTTGACTTCAACTGCGATCCGGCGTCCATCCTTGGCGATAAGATCCAGTTCGTAAACGGTTTCTTCTTCACCAGCAAGCTTTCGACCGATCATCTTTCGCGCCTTTTCAAGTTGCTCAGGGTCTACAGTCTGCGCTTGGTTCATTCCCAAGGCTTCTTCCCGTGTATAACCAGTGATCTGCTCGCAGGCTCTGTTTATTGAGGTGAAGTTGCCCTCCAGGTCGTGAGTGTAGATGATGTCACGAGCATTCTCGACCATTTCACGATAGCGCTCCTCGCTATTTCTTAACTCTTGCTCGACACGCTTGCGCTCCGTAATGTCGCGAGCAATCCATAAAACCGAATCTTTAGACAGCGGCGAAATGCTGCCCTCGAACCACACAGATTTTTTGCCTAACTGAAGGCTGTATTCGACCCTGTGGATCTGTCTCTGGTCCAAGGCACGGCGGAGTTGTTCGAGTAGGAAATCGGCATCCTTTTTCGGAAAGACTTCGTGCAGTGTCTTGCCAAGCATACTACCTGCTGGCTTGTATAAATAGGTGGGATCAGTCGGCGCAATCTTCAGGTATCGCCCGTCGGCGTCTAGCACGAGAATTACGTCGCTCATCGCCTCAAACAGCGCCCGTAGCTCAGCCTCTGATGCTTTGAGCGATTCTTCGGCATGTCTGTGAGCCCGACGGTTTTTTGCTTCCTCCAGTTGGCGCTCAATAGCCGGAACCAGCCGTGCCAGGTTGTCTTTCATCAAGTAATCATGTGCACCCTCGTGCATAGCCTTGATGGCAACCTCTTCGCCGACGGTGCCGGAAATGATAACGAAAGGGATGTCAAGTCCCATCTCTTTTACAATCGTCAGCGCCGCAGGGGCGTTGAACTGAGGCATCGAGAAGTCACAGAGAATAACATCCCAAGGCTTGGTCTCCAGCGCAATCTTCATCGCCGCAGACGTTTCAACACGCTCGGATATGAGAGTATAGCCGGCGAGCGTTACGTGGCGCTGGAGCAATTCCACGTCGAACTCCGAGTCTTCAATATGTAATACACGTAATGTTTTCTTCATAAGCTCTGGCTTATTCGACATTGGAAAGTGTGTCGTAGGTCGTCGTGCCACAAATGATCATAATGTTTTATCTTTCGAGTTTGTTGATTGAAATCGTTCGAGTAGGCTTTGAATGATCTCTTTCACTTTTCTTAATTCAGTTGATTTATCTAAAAAAAAATTCGCCCCAGCCTCTAGACACCTTTTTCGATAAGGAAGTGAGCTATAGTTGGTTACCATAATTACCAAAGGGGCGTCTTCTTCTTGCTTGACCTTACCTCAATAGCTCAAGTCCGCTTCCTCCTGCCATTTGAAGCCCTGTGGGATTGACGTATGTCCGCCGAAATTCCCTGTCGTATCTGATGATTTGATCGGGCGCGTTCTCGACAATCGCCTGAAACTCCTGCACCCTGGCGTAGAGCAGAGCCTCGGATTGCAGGCGCCTGGCGATCTCTCTTCGCAACTCTTCATTCGTCGTGGCAAGTTCACTGGTCCGTTCAAGAACTCGTTGCTCAAGCTCTTCATTACATTTTCTGTTTTCTTCCTTGGTCCGATTTTTTTCAAGGTTTCAAAACCTCCCGATTTCTGTCGTGGGCATCGCCCCATACCAGTGTGCACCTAGCCTCTCGGCTCTTGAGAAATTGACTACTGCAAGGTGGCGCAATCATACGCTTCAAGATTTCTGCTATCAAGCTCATAGATGAAAAAGCTTCGTCCTGATTCGACTCGCCATTGTTGTATAAAGCGTGGTAACGATCGTGCTGGTAATATACATTTGAGAAGGAAAAGTAAACCAAACGCAACTATCGCCTATGCCACTGAAAACAATATAACGCGGCACACGTGTAGCGGGGTATCCAGACATTCTGGATTCGTGATGAAATATTGATGATCTGGCTTCACCAAGAAAAGATTGGCAGATGCGGCGGGTTCAACACCTCTGTCGCTGCGCGTCACCAAAGGCTTGTTGCTGTCAAATCGACTGTGAGGATGAAATGAAAGCGCCCTTGGAGTGAACAGCTTGGCGCGTTTCCCATCAATAGTGGATAAGCTTACAGAACTTTCATACGGGTTTGAATACAAACTGAAAAGCCCGGTTACATGGCATAGGTTGTGGAAAGCGGAAGGTCAAGCTCATCACTGATTATTTCTTTCAGATAGGTAGTGTTTTTGTCGATCTTTGATGTCTTGCGTAGAAGTTCAGTTACGGAATCTGCAACCATTGGTTTAGAGAAAAAATACCCTTGACCATGTGGACAATTTAATTCTTTCAATATTTTTACTTGCTCTTTGGTTTCTATCCCTTCGGCGATGACTCCCATACCAAGATTTTTTGCCATTAAGATAATGGTCCGGACAATTTCCTTATTTTCATTATTTTCATTCAAACGACTGACAAATGAACGGTCAATCTTTAGCGTATCAATGGGCAGTTTGTGCAGGCAGCTCAGCGAAGAATAGCCCGTACCGAAATCATCTATGCTCAACTCGATTCCGAGTGCTCGAAGTCGCTCGAGCATCTTACTGGCTACATCAATATTCTCCATAACTACGCTTTCGGTAATTTCTAATTTTAATTTATGGGGATCAAGCTGCGTCTTCTCTAAGACCTGTGAAATTTGCTCAAAAAGATTCGCGTGAGCAAACTGTTTGTTTGACAAATTTACACTCATGATCAGGTTCGGGAGTGCAAAGAATTGGCTCTCCCATTGTTTCAGCTGCTGACAGGCTTCTTCTAACACCCATTTGCCGAGTGGAACAATCAAACCCGTCTCTTCGGCAACGGTTATGAATTTATCAGGAGAAATTAATCCTCTTTCGGGGTGATGCCAACGCACCAGCGCTTCGAACCCCTTGAGCCTGCCAGTCTCAAGTGACACAATGGGTTGGTATTGGAGGGTGAACTCTTGCCTTTCAATTGCGTGGCGCAAATCCGTCTCTAGCTGTAAGAGGTTCATGGCGTGGACATGCATTCCTCTATCGAATATTACATACTGTGCTTTCCCTAAAGATTTTGCCTCATACATCGCGGTGTCCGCATCACGTAAAAGGTCTTCCGGTTTAATATACTCACTACTGGAAAGCGCTATGCCAATGCTGGCAGTTGTAGATGTTTCATAGCCGCTGAGGTTGAATGGTGCCGAAATCTCTTCCTGTATGCGTTCGGCTATATCCGTTACTTCTTGAATATCCTTGAATCCCTGGATCAGTATGGTGAACTCATCTCCTCCGAGCCTGGCGATTTTATCGTTTTTACGGATACACCTTTTTAATCTCTCTGCGATGCCGATCAGAAGTTGGTCACCACACAGATGCCCTATGCTATCATTGATAATTTTGAATCTGTCCAGATCAAGGAAAAGGATAGCAAATAACGCTTCCTCATCCTGTTTCGCTATTTTTAATGAGGCTTTGAGCAGACCTACAAACCAAGCTCGATTTGGTAATCCGGTTAACGCATCATGATAGGCGTCATAAAGAAGTCGTTCTTCTGCGCGTTTGCGATCCGTTATATCCTGAATCTGAAAAATCATGTGAGAGAGCTCAATCCCTCCCTCATTAAGCATCGAGATTCCTATCAGAACACAGATGTCGTGGCCTCGCTTATGCACATAACGGGTTTCTATCTGGCAGGTCGAAATTTGCCCGGAAAACAACCGATTTAGCTCTATAGAAAATTCCCCCAAATCCGCTGGATGAACCACCGCTTGATAATTCCATTGCAGCATCTCCTCTTCGGAAAAGCCTAGAATTTTGCATAAAGAGTGGCTCACCTGTAGCCAGTACCCGTCCAGAGATACCAGTGCCATGCCAATTGGAGCGTTATTGAAAGCCTGATGAAATCGGTTTTCACTCTCAACCTGTGCCGTTGAATATTGCAAATTTTTTACGTGAGTCAAATACGTGAAATATACAATCGCAATGATTGGCACAATGGCAATAATGGCATAAAAGCCAACTACATCTATCAGGGTCGCAATAATTCCGGCCGCTGACGCAGCAGCAAGAGAGATTAATGAAGTCCAAACATAATGCTTCTTCCAGGTTGTGAGTATGGGTTGCTTATTCCAAAGTGCTGCTGCCACCGCAACTAATCCAGAATTAACTATATACTGAATTGAAGCCATGAGTGCTGTCGCAACGATCAGCTTTGATGAATACCCCTCATACCTTAGAGTAGTAAGAGGATTGAACCAAATCCGTAGTACCCAAACAGTGGAAAAAGTCGAGCACGCCATTACGGCTGCATTAAAGAACATCGTCAGAGGCTTTTTGTTGATGTGCAGAGAGGAGTAAAGGCTCTCCGCCGCTCCCAATAAAATTGCTGCCTCTCCGCCAAACAGGAATATGGTAAGAAAGATTAATATGTCTGAAACCGAAATTGATGAATTAAAACGGAAGAACCTAACGACGATGCGTGAGGCAATAAATATAGTCATTAATGCTAAACTGGCAGCCGGAAATCCGAGTTCCGAATACGGCAAATGAACAAAAGAGTTGCCGCAGATCAACGTCCCTGCCAGAATAACCATCCAGACGTAAGGTTTATAGATTTTTTTTCTCTCTACTATCATTTGTCCATCGCTGCGTGTCAGACCCCCATTGTTATTATCTGGTTATGTCATCCTCATCACGCATATGTCTCTCCTACATGTTCAACGCGCCGTCGGTATTCGCTTATGTTTCGTCATCCGGCGTGTAGATCAGGTCATTAATGATGCTGTTTGTTACTATACTTTCAAGTATTGCCTGCTGCTGCTTCGACGAGTCCAGTATCTACAAGACGCACTTCAGGAAGTTGCTATAGGGCAACCTCTATGCCAGTAATCCGTGAGTAAAAGCGCGAATTATTTGCATAGAAAAGCTGTTTTATACCAAAAAATGGGAATCTGGATTCGGTTAATCAAGCCAGGTAAAGGGACCGGTTCATTCACATAGACCGAAGGTTTGATTACCGCACTCCATTTTGAATGAGGGCTAATTATATCTCAGATCGTAAGATTGTGTGGCTGCTTCTTACAAGCCAAAAATCTGTAGCTTATAACCAGAAAAAAAGCCCGATCTCCTCAACCTGATTCGCTCAAAAGCTTTGATATCTGTATTGCCTTCCTCACCTTCTCTCTACCTTGAGGAGGGCAAGAGTTAATTCAAAATCTTTTCTCCCAGAGGGGTAAGGTGCTACCTCCTTTTTATAAACCATAGTAGATGAGAAATATAGAGTAGAGTTTTCGCTACATGGCAACCTCTGGGATTCCCAATACATATTGCTTGCCCTTTTTCCAAGCTGGGTCGCAGCCAGGTCACAAACGGTGCAAAACTCAATAAATCTCTCCGCATCTTTGAAATATAAAACAAGGAAAACAGAACGCGGGTTGAACCTCTTTTTGTATATGTGGTAATTTGCAACCTGAGCAAAGTTCTATTCACATAAATAAAAAAAAGCAGTGGAATCGAATTCGTATCTACGAATTAAATTTATTATCCAATCGGAAATTTTCGAGGCGCTAATGAAAAGCCTTCAAGCGATAACTTCAATAAACCTGTCCGTATTGTTATTGCTTTCTCTCTATCAAACTTCTTTCGCGCAAGAAAAAAAAGAAGCCTCACCCCCGCAGGTTGTTTTGCGCGGACGTGTGGCTTGCTTAGATGAATCAGGTCATCGCCTTAACGCCGAACACGATAGCAAACAAGCTTCGCGCAATTACGAATTGCTCACAAGCGAAGGCAAGCGTTATAAGTTCTCCGCGGATGATTTAATTGTTCCAATTTTCACAGAGTCTCGGGTCAGAAGGATGGAGTTGCAAATTACCGCTCTCCTTCACAAAAACAATTTGCTTGAGTTAATCAAAGTCTTGGCCATCAAAGATGGAAAGCTGTACGACATTTACTATTTTTGTGACTTGTGCAACATAACGGCATACGGTCCAGGCCCTTGCTCTTGTTGCTTTGAACCACTTGTCTTTATTGAAAAGCTCGCGAAATAACGCGAGCCACTTTTGGAGGCGCTGAATGAGTGACGAAAAGAATCAAACTGAAAAGAAAGAGTCCGGATTCTCTCGACGCAGTTTCTTGAAAGCTTCGGGAATCTCCCTCGGTGTGCCTTTAGTTGTCGGCCATCGAATCATCAAAGTAAACGGCCAAGAAGTTAAACTCTTCGGCCCTACGAAAGCTTCTATCACGTTACTGGTCAACGGCACGAAACGCACGGCAGAAGTTGAGCCACGTGTCACGCTGCTTGAAGCATTGCGGCACGAACTTGACGTAACCGGCGCTAAGCGCGTTTGCGATAGAGCCACTTGTGGAGCCTGCACGGTGATTGTGGACGGCAAATCGGTTTACTCCTGCACGATGCTTGCCATCGAAGCGCAAGGCAAGCAAATCACCACCGCCGAAGGCTTGATGCAAGGCGAAAAACTCCATGCGATTCAACAAGCCTTTGTTGACAATGACGGCCAACAATGCGGCTATTGCACACCAGGCTTCGTGGTCGCCTGCAAAGCATTTCTTGATAAAACCCCGAACCCTACACCGGAGCAGGTAAATAAAGGATTAGGCGGCAATCTCTGCCGTTGTGGAACCTATGTAGGCGTTCGCGCAGCCGTCTTACAAGCGGCAGGCATGCAGAAAGGAGGAAAGCGCAATGGCTGAATATAAATGGCCCGATGCAGAGAAACGCACGCAGATTGGCAAACGCATATCGCGCCTTGACGGACCTGTGAAGGTCTCTGGCAAAGCCAAATATAACTCCGACTTGAATCGTCCGGGCATGCTTCACGGCAAAGTTCTGCGTTCGCCGCACGCGCATGCGAAGATTGTCAGCATAGACACAACGGCTGCTGAAAAGATGCCCGGCGTAAAAGCTGTGCAAATCATCAATGACGTAGGTTTTGAAATTCAATGGGCTGGCGAAAATATCGTTGCTGTCGCAGCCGTTGACGAACCAACCGCCGAAGACGCAATGCGCGCCATCAAAGTCAAATACGAGATCTTGCCGCACCTTGTCATAGACGACAATCCGAAAACTGCCGGAGATTTGGCGAAACCTACCAACGCCACAACCAAAGGCGACCCAGACAAAGGGTTTGCCGATGCCGAAGTCGTAGTCGAAGCCGAATATGGTATGGCTGTCATCACCCATTGCTGTCTTGAACCTCACGGCTCGGTCACGGAATGGGAAGACGACAATCTTCTGGTTCATCTCTCGACCCAATTCGTCAGCGGTATCGCCGCACAGATGGCCTCGCCTATGGGGATTCCAGCGGCAAAAATTCGCGTCAAACAAGAACACATAGGCGGCGGATTCGGCAGTAAATTCGGTCCGGCTGCGACAGCAACGATATTTTCGCCAGCCCATTGA
>JANMSG010000385.1:0-1894 GCA_031389065.1 Acidobacteriota bacterium
GGCTGGTGTCATCTGCTCTTTGCCTAACATGGCTTGATAGAATCTGGTCATAAACTCTGCCGTCGCTTCATCGCTGACGTCCCAAAGGCTGACCAGAACGCGCGCCGCACCCGCATACATAAAGCCGCGCGTCATGCCGATCAAGCCCTCGCCGCGAATCTCTTTGCCCAAGCCTGTGCGACAACCGCTCAGGACGACTAGCTCGGCGGACAATTTCAAATTGTAGATTTCGTGAGCCCGCAGGAAGCCGTCTAGCTCTTTGCCGTCTTCGTCAATGAGCGAAAGCGCGATGCCTGATAATTCAGGATGCGTGGTGTTTAAAAATCCGTGAGTGGCGAAATGCACAATGCGATAATGACTCAACTCCTGGCTCAGAGCGGTGGTTTTGTTTGCCTCGAAATCTATTGCCACTTTTTGTTGGGAAGCCGGAACCAGTCTTGCAATCGCTTTCGCTTCCAGACGTGTGAAAGGAATTCGCGGCAGAGAAGAGCCGTCATTTTCCAAGCCTGCTTCTGTCGCTGCCCGCGTCAAATCGCTTTCTCTTTTGAGCGTTTTATCGGTTGCCGTGGCGGTTGTTGAGGCGCTTTGTGTTTCAAGTTTTGCGGCGGTCCCGGTGGGTTGCGAATTCAACACAGCAGCGTGTGTGGTTGGTGAATTAGCGCGTCTGGTGGAGCGATTTCGGGCTACTGCGAGGACTTGAGAGTCTCTTTTTTGCCTGGCTTTGGCAACTGTCAAGCGCTCGTCGTTTTTGTCGAAAACCGGGTCAGCCAAAACGGCTATGGTTTTCGGCGCAGGCTTGCGATTTTGAATTTCACGGCGCAACACGGCAAGCGTGGAAGCGGAAGGCAGATTGACGATTTCGTTGGTCAGTGCCAGCAGTTGACCCGCTGTGTGGGTTTTTTCAGGCGCAGGCAGAGCGGCGAAAGGAATGTATTGCAGAGCGCCGTCTGAGACAATGAGCAGGCGTTGGTTTTTCAGTTCTGCGGCAACAGGCGCAAGAATCATTTGCGAAAGCGCCTTTGCGGTTTGCGCCAATCCGGCTTCGACTTGTGCAATGCGTTGCTTGCGTTCTTCAATCGTTTCAAACTCTACTACTTTATTGCGTATCGTAAGCGTTGCATAAAATTGTTTGGCTTTGGCTTCGATGTCTGCGCGTTTGGGCAATTCAAAAACCTTGACGGAATTCTGCGCAATGGCAAAAAGATAACTGCGTTCTTCGCCTAGAGAATATTCAAGCAACAGCGAATCTGCATCTCCTACCTGCTTTTGAATGTCTGCCAGAGAGAGGGCTTGAGGTTGAGTCAGAGCCGCATATTTCGGATTGGTCTGGCGAATCTTCCCTTCAATTTCCTGAAGTTGGTTGGTTATCGATTCAAGCTCCCGGCGCGCTGAATCTTTTTTCTCCTCTGAATTTTTGCCGCCAAGTATGCGTGTGACTTGATAGGCTTTGCTATTGAGTTGAGTTTGTAATTCGCGTTCCTGTTTCAGCAAAGTCGCGTCAATACCTTGTCGTATGTCTGCACTGGCTTCGGTCAAGGATTCCAAAAGCGTGCGGGCTTTGGCGTGATCACTCACCTGAATTGCCGCCGCCAGATAATTTTTTGCAGGGTCTTGTCGGTGAAGCCGCATCAGCAAGTCTGTATAAAGCTCGTAGGGCTTGAATAATGAAGCAAAATAGACGGCGCGCAGTTGTTGAATCTCAACCTTCGTTCGTACCGATTCAACCAGGCGTATGGCACGTTCAATTCCTTCAACGGCTTTGTGGAGATTTCCCAACGCTCCTTCTATTTGAGCGATGTTATATTCGATTTCGATTTCAGCGGTTCGTTCACCTATGCTGCGGGCAATGGCGAGAGCTTGAGTAAAATAATTCAGCGCGGCTTGCCGGTCACCG
>JANMSG010000865.1:0-1598 GCA_031389065.1 Acidobacteriota bacterium
CAAAAACCCCGGAAAAGACTCGGCAACCTCAAACGCTACTCCTTATGAAGCCCCTGTGCCTGTAGATCAGGCAGACGGCTCTAATATTACGTCTACGACCGCGCCAAATGGCATTAAAAGCGAGGTGAGATCTTTCCCGCAAGGCTTATTGATTCAAATCTCGCGCGCCACTTGGCCGGATGGGAAACGAGCAGCCACCGTCAGATTCCGCGATGGACGCACAGTAGATTTGCAGGATACGGCAGATATAGAACAGGCGATGACCGCTTCAAGCGAAACCATAGCCGCAACCGCGCTCAATTTAATGGGCGCAACAAACGCACAACCAAAAGGAAAGTAGGCAGTAGGCAGTAAGCAGTAGGCAGCAGGGGACAGGTGGCTGCATTTGTCCAGTAAGCACTATGCAGGAAGTCTGAATGACCTACACCTAATGAACTGCCTGCTGCCTACTGCTTACTGCCTACAGCTCGGATTGCCTGCGCCAAAAACATTTCTGATGATGGTTCTTCGTGCTTTTCTGTTCTTCATGGCAAAAATTTCTCCATCTATCTGGAGTATAAATTGATGTCTTCCACAACAACATTACGGTCCAGCGATAAGACAAACATCAAAGTGCGAGCCAGGTTTGCAACGTGAATGCATTCGTGTCGCGGCGCGTCATCGGGGCGCGTGTTTTCTACATCAACCAGACCGGGACAGAAATTGAAGACGCGAATATTGGCACCGGTTTTGCGAAGGTGGTCGCGCAAGGATTCGGCAAAACCCAGCAAGCCAAATTTCGACGCACAATACGAAGGCACATCCGCATAGCCGCGTTTGCCCGCTTGCGAAGAGATGTTGACGATGTCGCCGAAATCGTGCGCCGTCATGCTCGGCAATACGGCGCGGACGAGCCGCATAGCGCCGCGCAAATTCGTGTCCATCACCGTGTCCCAACCCTCTTCGGTGATCGCGTGAATCTCTTCCGGCACGGCGAGTCCTGAGTTATTGATGAGCAAATCAATGGTGTACCATCCCCCAAGAGTGTAGTTGACTAAGGCTTCAACCTGATCGAAGTCTCGAATGTCGAAGGCGTAAGGAAAGACTCGCTCTTTGCCCAATCTCGCATTAATTTCATCAGCCGCTTTGTGCAGCACATCTTTTCTACGCGAAGCAATCACCACCGTCGTGCCCGCTTTCGCCAAAGCTTCGGTGAAGGCACGACCAATGCCCGTGCCACCGCCCGTGACAATGGCGATTTGTTGCGAAAGCGATTTGGTTTTGAATTGATTATTCAAGGCTCGTAAACGGGCGCTTTTCTTGATGTCCACCTCTTCGATGTCATCGTCGCCCATGGCGTTGAGCATGACGCGCTGAAACGGGTAGGACTCCCAGCGCTTTTCGCCCTGGCTGGATTCGGCCGACAGGTAGAAGTGGCGCTCGGCCCACTGGTCCAGCGTCAGCGGCTCAGGCGTCTTGAGCGCCTCCAGCCCTTTGGCGACGGCCGCGCGCAAGCTCTGGCGCAAAGGCAACGGCAGGTGCTGCCATTGGGCCAGTAGTTCGGGCGGGAGGTCGCGGGCGGACATGGGGCGGGCGGGGGTCGTGGCTTGATAAAAAAT
>JANMSG010000420.1:0-11028 GCA_031389065.1 Acidobacteriota bacterium
CAACCAGGCTATCCTCCGCAACCAGGTTACCCACAAGGCGACCCTTCTCAAGCTTACCCGCCTACTTATCCGCAGGGCGGGCAAGCAGGCTACCCGCCGCCGCAACCGGGCTATCCGCCGCAAGGGCAATACCCGCCGCAAGGCGACCCATATGGACAGGCAGGCTATCAGCAACCGGGGCAAGGCGGCTATCCGCCACAAGGTCCCGGAGGCATTCACATAGATGCAGACGGACGCGGCAGCGGACGCGGTTACAATTACGAGATTTTGCATCAACCGGCGTTCTCGCTTGCAGTCGTTCAACTGCAAGCCGAACAATCCATACTAGCCGAAGCGGGCGCGATGGTTTCGATGTCTGCCAACATTGAATTGCAATCGCAAATGAAAGGCGGCTTGATGGGCGCTTTGAAACGCGCCGTCGGCGGCGAATCAGCATTTGTTTCTACGTTTACATCCAGAGGCGGGCCCGGCGAAGTAAGCTTTGCACCCGGTATGCCCGGCGATATAGCGGCACTTGAACTCAACAGTCAAATGTTCTTTGTGCAATCGAGTTCTTATATGGCTGGCGATGTCAGCTTGACCGTTGACACGAAATGGGGCGGCGCAAAAACCTTCTTTAGCGGCGAAGGCTTATTCGTTCTTCAAGTTCACGGTACAGGCTTGTTGCTGGTCTCTTCTTTCGGTGCCATTCATCGCAAACGCTTAGCGCCCGGCGAACGATACGTCATCGACACAGGACATCTGGTCGCCTGGGAAGGACATATGCAATACCAGTTGCGAAAAGCCGCCGCAGGATTTTTCAGAAGTATGGTCAGCGGTGAAGGCATCGTCGCAGAATTCGCCGGACCCGGTGAAATTCTGATTCAAACAAGAAACCTGGCGGCGTTTGCAGGCGTCTTGAAACCCTTCTTTCCCACCCAAGGCGGTAGCGGCGGCGGCATAAGCTTTGGCTCCTAGAGATTGTCTGTGCGAATCGCCTGAAATTAGCACAGGCTTGCGGCGTTGAAATTTCTCTTTCACAGAGCCGCAAGCCTGTGTCACATCAGCCAAACTACTTTCCATTTGGCTATCAGACTGCTCAATGTTTGATGTCGAATGCAGTTTTCAAAAACTGCTTGACGCCTTCGCGCCCTGTCAGGCGCAACCACATGGGTTTGCCATTGCTTTCAATTTCAAGATTGAATTTGAAGAAAGGGCAACAGAGCTTTTCGTAGGAGATGAATTCAGCCGTGGCTAAAATTGTCTTCGTATCATCGGGCAGACGAAATGCGTAGCCATCCGGCAATTCTTGAATCTCTTTGACGGATTCCTTCAAAGTCTTTGCCAACTCGGCATGACGCTTGCGCTGCTCGGCGGTTAAAGCTGTCAAAGAACATGCAAATGGTTGTGAATCTTTTGCACGACTCGCCGACGATTTCGCTTCCTGTTGACCGTTGTCAGCAGCATAAGAAGTCGCTTCTGAAAAAGTTTTCAATCCGAAAACCGATAAAATCCCGATCAAGGCGATGGGGAAAAAGAGTGTCGCTACACGCATGATGCTCTCCTCGTAAATTTGATTTTGGGGAGCCTTATTTCAAGCCAAGATGCGCCGGAGATATTTATTCCTCAACAAGCCTTGCGTTTCGTTCGCCGATTTCTACAAGCAGACACAGCGGATATGGGCTGCTGCATTTGCATTTCTCCATTCCGTGTTCAATCGCATTTCGCATGGCTTGAAGATGCAGAATCTTTTCGTTTATCTCTGCAAGCTTGGCTTCGGCGATGTCACGCATATCGGTCACCGAATAATTGCCCTGAGCGCGCAACTCGCCCAGCGTTTTGATTTCGCTCAAGGTAAAACCGAGCTTCTGTGTGCGCTTGATAAAGCGAATCAACTGCACAGCGTCTGCCGAATAGTCTCTGTAGCCGGAAGGCAATCGCCTGGGCTTTTTCAAAAGCCCCAACCGTTCATACAAACGCACGGTCTGAATATTTACCTCTGCCTGAGCTGCCAATTCTCCGATCAGCATCTTGATTCTCTCCCGCAAAAATTATGCACCCTGTACATAGGTATAAGGTCAAGCGATAAATCCGCAATTCACCATTCGGCTTCACATGACCTACTATGCTATCATCTTGCTTTCGGATTCAAGCAATGTTTATAGACTCGCACGCGCACATAGAGATGGACAGATTTGACGAAGACCGCGAGGCGGTCATTGAACGCGCTCTTGAAGCGGGCGTTGAAATCATTGTCAACGTAGGCAACGGCGACGTTTCGCGTGACTCGCATACGGCGGCGCTTCGCGTAGCCGAAAACTACCCATTCATTTATACAACCGTAGGCGTTCACCCGCACGAAGCGAGCCTGCTTGACGACGAACTTTTTTCCCGACTCCTTGATTTATCACAGCACCCGAAAGTCATTGCCTGGGGTGAGATCGGGCTGGATTATTATTACGACAATTCACCGCGTCAGGTGCAACGCGAAGCCTTTCGCAAACAATTGCAAGCCGCGCACGAGCGAAGATTGCCAGCCGTGATTCACACGCGAGATGCCGAAGCCGATACGCTTGCGATATTAAATGATGAATGGCAGGATTCAGGCTTGCCGGGCATCATACATTGCTTCACAGGCACGCGCCACTTCGCCGAAGAAGCGATCAAGCTGGGTTTTTTAATTTCGTTTTCAGGCGTGGTGACTTTCAAAAACGCCGAAGACTTGCGCGACACAGCAAAGGCTTTGCCTATCGAAAATGTTTTGATAGAAACGGATGCACCTTTCCTGGCGCCGATTCCGTATCGCGGCAAACGCAACGAACCGGCTTATGTGATTGAAACAGCAAAAGCAATTGCTGAACTTCGCTGCCTGACTTGCGCAGAGGTAGGTCGTATCACGTCGGAAAATTTCAAACGCTTGTTCAATATGAATTAAAAGTTTGTTGAGGCTCTTGTCAGAACCGCCTGCGGTAGCGGGCGGGTATGGCTCTTGACACCAGGTCGCTACCGCTCCCTGTTCTGACTTGCACACCGCCTGCGGTAGCGGGCGGGTCAGGCTGGTAGCGGAAGGACAACAACCTGTTTCCTTTATGATGACACGACTTTCTCATCAAGAATTAAGCTTATTGCTGTACGCGCTTGAAGGCGTGAAATCGGCTACAGGAGCCAATTTTGCGGCAGAGCCTTCCTGCGAAGAGGCTTGTCCGATTGTTGACCATCTTGAAGAGATGTTTGGCAAATTGTCGCCTGAAAAGAGACTCGTCGGTCATCTCAATAACCATCTGCGCGAAGGGATGCTCGAATGCGGCTTCCTTGAAGTGATGAATAAAATCAAGGCGAGCGACCCGCAGACGCTGACCATGGATGACCAGATAAAAGTTCAACAGGTGCAGGAGAGATTGAAAACCTGGAGTTGCGAAATCAAGTTTGAGGATGACGAAAGAGAGTTGTTACGGCAAGCTTTTTCGCGTTTTCCACGCGCCGCCTGGATTTCTATGCCGCGTACTTTGTGGCGGCTCAGAAAAAAGATCCGCCTGCGTTAATATTTTTTAATCTTTTAAACTGCATTTTAGGTACAAGCGCATTGATTCCTGCTCCCTGTTTGATGTATAAAAAAAACGTCACCTCTGAAGTTCTTGGAAACCCCAATCAGGTTTTTAATGATTTAACTTTTTGTCCGATACCGGTTCGGACAGCAACTAACGATTAGTTTCAACCACAATTTTTCAAATACAGGCGTAAAGACCAATAGCAAACTGCCTGTCAACAGTAGGAGATTTAATGGAGAAAAAATATAAACAACGAGGCTATAAAGATAGCGACGAAGAACGGCCTCGTCCAGCGCCTCAACAAAAAAACGACATGCGCGCGCCAAAGATGCCAGCCTTTCGCGAGGTGATGCGCTGTAATTTATGCGGTACGCAAATCAATGTTGACGTCGGCGGCATAGCCCTGGAGCAACAATGTCCGAAGTGCCAGTCCGATTTGCACTCGTGCAAAAACTGCATAAGTTTCGATCCGGGGGCGCGTTTTCAATGCCGCAAACCGATCACCGAACGCATAGCGAAAAAGGATGCGCGCAACGAATGCACGCTGTTTGAGCCTCGCAAGACCATAGAACGGGAAACCACGACTGTCGCAGCAGAGAGCCGCGATACACGTTCAGCCTTCGACAAGCTCTTCAAGTAATCATCTCTGGCAAGCAACACCTTCGCCTTAAACCGGCAAGCAAGTTTCAGAAGTTTTCGCACAATACGAAAGCCTCATCCCAAAAAAATCTATGCTTTACGCAGATCGCAGCAGGAATCTGTGAACCAGGAAACGGTAGATGGCTGCGCCTAAGAGGCCGCCTAAGATGGGCGCAATGATGTAGAGCCACCACTCGTTGCCGCGCGGACCCGGAAATGCGATTTCCCCGAAACCTATCGTATAAGCAAACAGGCGCGGACCGAAATCGCGCACAGGATTTACTGCGTCCATCGTCAAGTTGCCGCCGATACCAACGATTGCCGTGACCGTCAAACCGATGAATAAAGGTCCTATGCCTGCTTGCGGCATCCCAGTGTTTTCAGGTTCCGTCAAGGCGAAAATCATGATGAGCAGAAAAGCTGTCAAAATCACTTCAATGCCGAAAGCTTGCGGGGTGCTGATCATTGCCCACGCTAGAGCGTCCGTTCCAACGCCCGGACTCGGATAAAAGCAGGAGAAGATGCTCATGATTTTTTGGCTTCCGGGCGCGCCGATTTCAACACCAAGCTTTACAGCTTGCTGAGCGATGAAGTTGTGCCAGAAAAAATAGAGACAGGCGGATGCCACATACGCGCCAGCAATCTGGCTGGCGATAAAGGGCAGGATGTATTTTTTCGGAAAGCCGCGAAATACTGCCATCGTAATCGTGACTGCGGGGTTGAAATGGGCACCGGAAATCGCGCCTGCAACGTATATGCCGAAGGTCACAGCGAGTCCCCACATCATGGCAACGCCCCAACCATCAAGTTGATTCACCAGAGAGGCCGCAGCGCCCGCTCCGTTGCCGACAAATATGACGATGAAGGTGCCTATGAACTCCGCCAAACATTGCCCTGAAAGGCTTGGCGTAGATGGGGAAGCGGTTTCAACTTCCGGTTTTATGTCTTCGAGTACGAACTCTTGTTGGTTTGGCATCGTAGATTTCTTTTCGTTTGAGAATTTGATGGAATTAGCTTTTGCTCAAAAGTGATTTTCGTTCCCAGGGATTTTAGATTTTGGATTTCATCACTGGCATCATCAAAAAATCAAAATCTAAAATCCCTGGGAACGTTTTATGCGAGCCACGAAAGGGCTCGCCAATATGCTTTTCGGGCAAATGTGGGCCAGCCTGCTTTCAGTATAGGGGTTGCGCTTGTCGCATTATTTTCAGCCCATTTGTTCGACCAGCCTTTCAAATCCCAGACCAGGTCAGCGCCCTTGAGTCCTGCGCGAACCAGCGCGCCGGCCGGGTTCTTGCCATTATCTGAATAGGTGTTGTTGTGAATGAAAGTATTGTCGGGAGTCGGTCCGACATCAAACGAAGTTCCTTTATCGAGGGTTGTTTCAAGAGAGAAGACGCCAACTCCATAACAATCGTTGCCGCGAATCTCGTTGGCGGTGACTTCGGTGTTATCGGCAGCCATCACCAGTATGCCTGTGCCAGGTGGCACTTGTGAGACAATCGAATTCGGGTGACCGAAATTGGCGTGGTTGTTGCCAATCACTCGATTGTTGCGAACGATGCAATCGCGCCCGATTTTCGACACGTTATTTGGCAAAACGAAAACCAGTATGCCGCCGGTGTTGTCGTGAACGTAGTTGTTTTCGACAATCGCGTTGATGGAGTTTTCAATCTCTATGCCGGTGACATTTCCGTAGGCCTCGCAGTTTCGCACCACGATGTCACGCGACTGACCAACGTATATAGCAGCATCGGAAATCCCCGTTGCGGTGACGTTTTCAATGGTCACGCCCGTGCAGCTAACCGGATAGGTGCCGTACAAACCGGTATTTGCAACATAGAGATTGCGGAAGGTGACATTGTTGGCGTTTTGAGTCATCACACCGTTTGCGACATAGTTTTTCACATCAAAGTTTTCAATAACAAAGTTATCGCCTGTCGCGAGCACTCCATCAGATAGTTTATTTTCGCCTTCAAGCACAGGACGTGTCAGATCGCCTGCCATCACATCGTTTGGAATTTTGCCATCTGGAGATTTGCCATCGTTTTCATAGCCCTTACCTCGACTGATGCCGCGCAGAGTGATGTTATGTGTGTCGGTTTTGAGTTCTTCTTTGTAGATGCCGGGTTCGACTTCTATGACGTCGCCGGGTATAGCTTTATCGAGAGCCGCTTGAATGGATTCGCCTGACTTCACTCTTACGGTCTGCGGAGCGCGATTGGCAATCTGCTCTTTCGCAAGGCCTGTGTTGTACTTTGCCACAAGTTCGCGTGCAGGGTTCTTCAAGCGCGGCACAACGGCTAGGCCTGAAGGCACTTTTTCAGGAAACTCCGGGAGATTGGATTCATCTGTGAGGGCGTGCATGAAAGCAACCAGGTCTTCTTTCTCTGCTTTGCTGATTTCATAAGCGTGAATCTTATCGTCAACCACAGGTTCTTTGAAGCCAACGCCGGGACCGCCGCCAGCCGCGTAAAAATCAATGACTTCTTCCAGGGTTTTGAATTTGCCGTTGTGCATATAAGGCGCGTTCAACGCCACATTGCGAAGCGTAGGCACTTTGAAAGCGAATCGGTTGCCTTCGCCCTGGGTCACGTCAAAGCGACCAAAATCGGGCTTCTGGCCTTCGACATCCGGTACGCCTATGATTTTGAAATCGCGGTTGGCAAAGGTCGGCAACCCGTGGCACTCAAAACAACGTGTGCGCCCGGAACGGAACAGATTGAAGCCGCGAACCTGCGAAGAGGTCAGCGCGCTATGATCGCCTTTGACATATTTATCAAATGGAGAGTTGTTTGCTGTCAGCGTGCGCTCGAATGCGGCTATAGCTTTTGTCACATTATCGAAGGTAATGCCGGAGCCTTGCGAACCGTTGAAGGCTTTATCGAATTGTTGCGTGTATTCAGGAATCGCTTTCAACTCTTTGACCAATAGTTCGGGGTCTTTAGCCATCTCGTTAGCGTCTGCAATTGGTTTGCCCGCCTGTTCTTCCAAATCTTTGGCGCGACCATCCCAGAATTGCAGATGATTAAAAGTAGCATTCCACAAGGTTGGCGAACCGCGTCTGATGATGGAGCCGCCTTCGCGTTCGTGTCCCATGCCCTTACCGCCTTTGCCCATAGACAAAGCCCTGCCGTCGCCAAAACCCAGATCGGGATGATGGCAAGTGGCGCAGGATATATCATTGCCGCCCGAAACAATCGGGTCGAAAAACAGCAAGCGACCCAGTTGCACGCGCACATCATTCTTATCAGTGGACAGGGGATTGTCAGCGCGCAAAACCATTGCCGGAAATTTACGATTGAGCCCCGCGCCGCCATCGCCTACGCCTGTGGTTGCTTCGCTGCCGACGAAATCAGCCTGCACGGGCAACATTCCTAAAACCAGAACTCCGATTACCGGAAGGGCAATTAGCAAAGCCAGTAGCTTTGTCCAAATTCTGCGCTTAGGTTTCGATTCACTGATGCCTATGTCATTTAATTCTGATGCCGTGCTAGCCATAATTTTGTTATCCTCCGTTGATGAAAAAAGCGTGTCTAATTACAAGTGGCAGCAATTATATTGAGCGCGTCGCCGAAGTCAAAGCATTTGTGTATCATCGGTATTGAAAAAATACCCCTAATCGGGTATAAGCAGGAGTTGTCTCCCATACAATTAAAAGCATTACGATTATTCTGAAACTAAAAAAGTATCGTTGAGATTATGCGTAAACTATTCATCGTATCTATTGCTCTAGCCTTGTTCTCGACCTCTCTACTTTCGTTGCCGCCGGCTGCCGCAAGCCTTCCGGCTCGTTACGCATCGGCGCGTGGCGAAATCATCGTCAAGCTCAAAGCGAATGCGGGCGATTTTTTCTCTGCCAGTCAAAGTAATCCGGTATCGCCTCAAACCAATCAATTATTAGATTTTGCCCAGGTCGTTGCCGAAGGCGCTGGCGATTTGCGCGAGGCAAATTTGCGCGAAGCCATTCAACCGCTTGTGCCTTTGATGGCGGACAGCAAAACCGGCGAAATGGTTTCGCGGCTCGGACTCGATAGAACTTTCGTTTTGCAGTTTGATGAAACCCAGGACCTTGAAGAAATTCTCAACAATCTGAAAGCAAACGATGCAGTCGAATATGCAGAACCAAATGCCAAAATTGAAAGCGGTTCGGTTATGCCGAATGATCCGGGTTTTGCACAGCAATGGGGTTTGCGCAATCCTGGCTTGAGCGTCGGCGGTTATCCGGCAAATCTGGGAGCAGACATCCATGCCACTCAAGCCTGGGAGCTAACCACAGGCAGCGCAAATGTGCTTGTAGCGGTTACCGACACAGGCGTTGATATCACCCATCCTGACCTTGCGCCGAACATCTACACCAACCCGCGCGAAATTGCCA
This sequence comes from Acidobacteriota bacterium, assembly GCA_031389065.1. GTDB lineage: Bacteria > Acidobacteriota > Blastocatellia > UBA7656 > UBA7656 > JACQDB01. The sequence goes on from JANMSG010000420.1 coordinate 8,545, forward strand.
GCAACGGAATTGATGATGATAACAACGGTTATGTTGATGATGTGCACGGTTATAATGTTGCCGACAGAAACAATGACATCACAGACATCACGGGACACGGCACAGAGATGTCCGGCATCATCGCCGCAAAATTGAACAATGAAATTGGTATCAGCGGAGTCAGTCAATCGAAAATTATTCCTGTTCGCTTCTTCCGTCGCACAGGGCCGCGCGACATAGACATCGAAGCGACCATCGCCGGAGCCGCGCGCGCCTTAATTTATTCGATAGCCGCAGGAGCTTCGATCATCAACGCAAGCTGGAGCCAGACGACGCTTGACGAACCGGAATTTCAAACTCTCAAAGATGCCGTTTCGGCAACCAACGATGCAGGGATTTTGCTGGTCTGCATAGCGGGCAATCTACCGTATAATCTTGATTTCAGAAACGTCTATCCAGCGAAATTTCTTATCCCAAACCAGATCGTTGTCACCGCTTCGCAGTACAATGACGAAATCTGGCACGCGCCTTTTGATCCCAGCAATTTCAAACCGGGATACGGCACACGGTCTGTGGATTTAGCCGCGCCGGGTATGGACATTTTTACAACGGCGGCGCGCGGCGATTGCGAGAGTTGTTCAAGGTCAACAGATCCTTCGCAATGGTATTCAACGATTGACGGAACCTCTGCGTCTGCCGCCTATGTGTCGGGAGTCGCGGCGCTCATTAAATCGCATTACCCGAACGCCAACGCCATTACCATGAAGCGACGCATCGTCGAAAGCGTTGATGTGCGCAATGCGCTGAGAGATTTTGTCCGAACCAGCGGCCGGCTCAACGCTTATCATGCGCTGACCATAGAGCTGCAAATCGTGCCGCCGGTGTTGACGAAATTGAAGTTCAAACAGAGCGGTAAAATATTTATCATCGGACAAAATATGCAGGTCGGCGCGACGCTCGTGTTCGGCAGTAAAACCATTGTCGTGGCAAAAGGCACCGCAGAACAACTGGTCACCAGCATCCCCTTGACAGATTTCCCCGTAGGCGTACCCACGCAGGTAAAACTCAGAAACCCCGATGGCGGAGAAAGTCAGACATTGACGATTACAAGATAATTAGTCCTTTACATAGACGATGAAACGCATTGCAAAGATTACGATTTTATTCATTTTGGCTTTCGTGATCTGCTATCCAATTGCGTGGATTGCTGCTAGTACTGGAGTGCTCGGAGATATAGAATTCGGATACTACGAAGAATTTCATGTAGCTAAGCATGTGATACAAAAATCAGACTGCGCAGAAGTAATTGAGTATAGCGGCGTCAATGCGGATCTATTTTTCCTTGAAGAGTTTCACTTTAAAGTCACCACAAAATCAGGAAAAGTAATGAGATTATGGTTCGATGGGGAAAATATGGATGTCAGTCAATTGTGTTATACCCCTGTGAAATTATTTATTGGTCATCCAGCGCACAAGGAAGTTCAAATCTATAGTGTCGAGGTGCTTGCAGAACTTGCGAGAGAAAAAAAAATACAGTTAGAAAATTTACGAGATCTTTTATGCAATCTTGATGAACTGGAACAAATAGTTAAAGAAAATCACGGAGATGCTAATGCCGATTCTTATTCTTGGGATGACCTGCGAATTGATTTTCCAACCGAAGAGAGACTGAAACTTTGGAAGTACAGTGATATAAAAAAGACAGACATTATGAACTTTCCGTAAGGACTAAGAATTTAAAGGCGCAATGGAGATCGGTAATTTGACTGGGATGCGCCTGCAACCATTTTTCCTAACCTGTACCCCGCTCAACTCGAGCAATAGTCCTTCGTTGTTGCTTGTCACGAAAGCATAATCAATAATTTAGGACTAAGGACTGCGGACGAGGGACTAAGGACTAAAATGCAAGAAACTCTTTCGCTTGAGCGCAAACTGAAGATGTACGAAGCGCGCGAAGCCATCCTGAGCCGCATCGGCTCGGAGACTTTTTCGGTTATTGACCTGGATCATTTCTTACGCGCTACGGTTACGGAAATCGGCAGGATGATGCGCGCAGACCGCTGCGATGTTATGACGCTTGAGCCCGATGGCATTCTGCGCATCACCCACGAATACCGAGCGGAAAATCTTGACCTCCCTTCTTCGCTCGGCATAGAGATTGACTTTGAGCGCCTGCAAGAGCGTTTCGATTTCTACACACCGAAAGCCATCGAAGACATATCTACCGCTGAATTGCCGCATACGATTCGCTCGCTCGCTGAAAGACTTTCTACGAAATCGCTGTTGCTGGTGCCCATCACTTTCAACTTGAAATTTCTTGGTGCCATTGCCCTGCATCATTGCAATCATCATTATCACTGGAAAGAGGAGGAGATCAGTTTCATTCAAAGCCTTGCCGAACAAATCGCCATTGGCTATCGCTACACGCAGATTTACAGCGAGAAAGAGAAAGAAGCGCGCATCACCAAAGCGCTGCTTGAAATCGCCAATGACATCAACACCGGC
>JANMSG010000445.1:0-1743 GCA_031389065.1 Acidobacteriota bacterium
GCGAGCGCAACACGCTCGAGACAACGTGGAAGTTGGTGAGGATCAGTCCGGACGAATTGACAACGATGCCCGAGCCGGTGCCGCCAGCCGAGATCTCAACGACGGAGCCGCCGACCTTGCGATAGACCGCGCCGGCCAGTGAGGCGCTTGAGGCCGCGCCGTCCGAGGCGGCCGCGATCGGCACCTGCACGACTGCCGGTGCCGGCGCCAGGGCCGTGACCGGCTGCGCCTTGGGCATCATCGTTAACACGGTCCGGGCGGTGAGCACACTCCCGGCGACCCCGCCGCCCAGGGCGGCAAAGGCAACTAGCGCCACGACGACGAGCGCTTGAAAGGCGCTCCATCCGCGCCGCTGTGGCGGCGCCGCCGTGACGGGTGTATACGTGTAGATCTGATTCTCGTAATTCGAAGGTTCCATATCTATCCTCCGAGAACAGTCATACCGCCGCCGCCTGATGCCCGCCAAAGATTCGGGAGTGAAGGCGCCATGAAGTTCGTGAGGCGAGCCAAAGAGAGGCAGGTCACACGGTCATGCGCCAATTTCCGGGGGTGTGTTCTACAATCGATCCATGCCCGCACCGATATTAGCCACAAAGCTGTATATCCCCCCACCCAGGCCTAAAATGGTCCTCCGCCCCCGTCTGATCAAGCGGCTGAACGAGGGTCTGCACCGCAAACTGACGCTCATCTCCACCCCTGCCGGATTCGGGAAAACCACGCTGGTCAGCGAATGGCTTGCCAGTTGCGAACGGCCGGCTGCCTGGCTGTCACTGGACGAAGGGGATAACGACCCGAACCGCTTTCTGACGTATCTCGTCGCTGCTCTGCAGACGATAGCGGCGCACATTGGAGAAGGGGTATTGGGTGTGCTCCAAATCCCTCAACCACCTCCAACCGAATCGATTCTGTCAGCATTGCTCAATGAGATTGCGACTGAACTGGATGATTTTGTCCTCGTCCTTGACGACTACCACGCTATTGACGCCAAACGAGTTGACATTGCCCTCACCTTTCTGCTCGAACACCTGCCACCCCAGATGCACTTGGTCATCGCCACTCGCGAAGATCCAGATCTGCCCCTGGCGCGGTTACGCGCTCGGAACCAATTGACTGAACTTCGCGCCGCCGACCTGCGTTTTACCGCCGCCGAAGCCGCCGATTTTCTCAATACGGTGATGGGACTGCAGCTCTCCGCAGATGACATCGCCGCACTGGAAAACCGCACCGAAGGCTGGATTGTCGGCCTGCAATTGGCCGCGATTTCGTTGCAAGGACAGAAAGACACATCCGAATTCATCCAATCTTTCACCGGCAGCCACCGTTTCGTTCTGGACTACCTGGTTGAAGAAGTCCTGCACCGGCAGTCCGACGGTTTGCAGACTTTCCTGCTGCGTACGTCAATCCTCGACCGCCTGTGCGGTTCGCTGTGTGATGCCGTTCTGCAAGGAGATGCTGACCTGCATCCCACCCCCTCTGCTTCCGGGCAAGAAACCTTGGAATATCTCGATCGCGCAAACCTGTTCATCGTTCCGTTGGATAACGAACGGCGTTGGTTCCGTTATCATCACCTCTTTGCAGACTTACTGCGACAGCGGTTGCAACAGTTTTACCAGAGCGCTTCCCCGCCCGCGGGAAACGGACCGGAGGGCGTCGCCCAATTCCACAAACGCGCCAGTCAATGGTATGAAGATAATAATCTGGGCATCGAAGCGTTCAGGCATGCGGTTGCTGCCAATGACGTCG
>JANMSG010000448.1:0-7861 GCA_031389065.1 Acidobacteriota bacterium
GACTGAGCTTTCAAATCTGGTTTTCTTTCCTTTTCATCTTATTTGGCTAAATAAGAACCCTTTGGCTGACCTACCATTTTGCCTGACTAAATGAAAGAAATGCAAAGTAGAGTTGCCCTAAAGATTTCATGCGAGAAAGTGAAGAAGAAGAGGCAGGTTTTGCCATTGCCTCTTCTTCTTTTATGGAATGAAGGGTAGGCGCTACTCCAATGAAGGAAATAGCATCTGGTTTAACTGATTAGAATCCGCATTGATATTCTCACTGCCGTTTGGCGACGAGACAGCACTGGTCTCAAACCTCAGCGCTTCCTTCGCAGCTCTTTGCAGATCCTTCTTACAGGTTAAAAGCGCGCACCAGAAATGCTGCCATTTCGGCTCTCGTAACCACCCCTGCCGGACAGTACAACGGTGGAGTCGCCGAACAACCCAAAGTGATATTTAACACCGCCAGCCGATCTATGAAGTTATAGAACTGATTCGAGGGCGGCACATCATTGAATCGCTGAGTCGGTGGCGTCGGCGGCGCAAATTCGCCTTTGGCGCGCATCAGAAATGCCGCCATCTGCTCTCTGATTACCGGCGAGGTCGGACAATAATTGCTCCCACCACATCCCAAGGTGATGTTTAAGACTGCCATCCGGTCGACGAAGTTGTAGAACGGATTCGAGGGTAGTACATCCGTGAAGCGCTGCGAACCTGGAGTTGGCGGATTGAATTCCCCCAAGGAACGGATGATGAAGGCAGCCATCTGCTCTCTGGTTACCACTTGAGTCGGGCAATAGTTGTTGCCACCGCAGCCCAGTGTTACGCCCCGCGCCGCAAGCTTGCCGATCTCTGTGTAGAAGGGCGCCCCTTCCGGAACGTCTATAAAGGCTAAGCCTTGATAAACCGTGAGAACTTGTCCGGCAATCGTCAAAGTGCCATTGCGAATCGCCCCAGTACCATTTGCCAGGACGCTAAATTGCACGGTGCCGTTGCCTGTACCACTGGCTCCTGAAGTAATGCTGATCCAGGGCACGTTACTCTCTGCTGGCCAATTGCATCCGCCTTGTGTGGTCAAGGTAACGGAACCGATGCTTGCTGCCGCTGGAAAGCTCTGGCTCGATGCAGAGAGCGAGTGCGTGCAACTGCCCCCAGTGATGGTGAAATTGGCATTCGAGACGTCGAAGAAAATGTTGCCAACGGCTTCGACTTTGACTCGTGCCATAGTGGTTGGTGTATTGGGAACGATAATATTTTGCGTACCATCATTGGGTGTGTTAGAAGTCAGTACAGTTGGAAAGGTATTGCCGCCATCGGTTGAAAGTGAAATCTTGACGTTTGCAGCATTGACCGGCGCGCCCGATGTATTTGCAACATTCCAGGTGACTGCCTGTTGTGTTCCGCCTGTCCAACTGACTGCCGTATTCGGTGCCGTTACGAGAAACGGTCCTGCGCCTGCGCTGACGATAACTTGCTGTGTCGCTGTGTTGATGCCACCGCCCGCAGCGCGATTGTCACGGACTGTGACTTGAAAATTCATGGTTCGATTGATTGACGGCAAAGATTCCCCAAAAGTTGATACATTGCCTAAGACATCCGAAAGTTTCGGAAAGGTGCGCGAAGGATTCGTTGTCGGATCAAACGAACGGAAGATCGGTCTTGCGCCTGACGCATCCGTATCAGGCGGTGACTGAGTTCCTAAATCATATTCTTCCCAGCAATAGGTTATCGCATCGCCATTTGCATCGCTTGCTGTTGCTGTCAATGTGAAAGGTGTGCCGATTGGAATCGTCACCGTCGGACCTACTGTAACCGTTGGCAAGGTGTTACCTGTAGCGGTTTCCTGATCACAAGGATCTGCGGCAATGGTGGCAGCAATCTCTTCCAAACTCTTCACATGAAAGTAATCATCGCTATTTGATTGCAAATCTTGAGTACCACAAATTCCTGCATAAGCCATAATCGTAGAACCGCTGCCGGGTTCATAAGCGGCGGTTGATGATCTATTTCCGCCGCCACAATTTGAGGCAGTTCCATTGAACGTGTGTCTGCCGCCGAATTGATGCCCCATTTCGTGCGCCACAAAATCTATCGCAAAAACATCGCCGCTTGGATCGGGCAGTCCTGTGACGCCGCGAGCTTTGTTTCCCGCCAAGCAGACCACGTTAAGTCCTGCAACGCCGCCGCCGCCTGTGCTGAAGACGTGACCAATGTCGTAGTTTGCCGTACCGATGACTGTATCCAGCCTCGTCTGGTTCTGTCCCAACATGGCTGAGCCACTGTTGTTGGTGTAACCATCTGGTTCGGCAGTGGAAATAATCAAATTGTTATTGGCGACTAATACCATGCGAACCGCTAAGTCACGTTCATACACTCCGTTGACGCGGTTCATGGTCGTAGTCATTCCTGCAAGCGCCCCGACAACCGTTCCGCCTTTGGTTGCTGTGTACTCGACTGTTGCAGCCAGTGCGAGACGATAAGTTCTAAACACCGTACCATTGGCAACATACGGAACCGGTTGACTCGCCCCCTGCGGCGCATTGTCATCTTCTTCAAAATAACATTGAAAAGGCTTTGCCTCACTTCGATAATCGGCTTTGTAATAGGTGATGTAATTTGTCGTATCGCCTTGGGCATACGGATCAATGTAAACCGTCCCACGCTCTGACAAAATCATGGCGTGAAAACCTGCGGGAGTTAAATCAAAGCGCACCGTTGCCGCAGGGTCGTCAATTCCCTGTCCGCGATAGGTCTTGATTTCGGGATATTGAGCCGCCAGCCCTGCTTCCATAATCGGTGAATCTTCAATGCGAAACCTTGAGAACGTACCATCAGGCATAGGCAGCGCAAGCTCAATCTGGTTATCTTTGGCTTCCTGTGTAAATTCTAATGGAGCCTTGCCGAGAAGTTGTCTTAACGCCTCTTGATTGACCTGCGCTGTCCGATAGACTTGCGGAATGATCTGCCTCTGACCGCTAGAGCCGATCGTATCTTCTGCTACGAATACCCATATCCCAGTTGATTGCGGATTGCCTGAGGTTGAAGCTTGAGTATCACGGACATCGAATGCTGATACTATAAACGTAATGCTTAAGAGCGCGCAGACAAATCCAAATAGGATTTTGCGTGATGAGAGGTTTAAAGATTTCTTAACAAATTTATTCATAATGATGCTTGAATGACTCCAGAGATTTTTTAAGTAGACCACTGTTTAATTGAATGTTTCTACGCAGGCAAATCCAGATTGCCCGGAAGATAGATTTAGCCATCTCAATTTTTGTTTATTCAATACTTGATGAGGGCTGTGCCTGAATATACATGAGGCACAGAAATTGTAGGATAACAATCAATGTGAGAATTGTCACCTCAAATGTTTCCACCACCAGTAATCGCGGAAGGTCAGAACAGGGAGCGGTAGCGACCTGGTATCAATCTCAGAGGTCGCTACCGTCGTGATCTAGTTGTCTGCGCAATCCTACCAGGTCGCTACCGCTCCCTGTTCTGACTTTGTATGCTACACATTGAACCGGAAATGAATCACATCGCCGTCTTGAACCGAGTACTCTTTGCCTTCTGATTTAAGCTTGCCCTGTTCGCGGCAACGCACTTCGCTCTTGAATTCGAGCAGGTCTTCTATGCGTACAACTTCTGCGCGTATAAAACCGCGTTCGATGTCAGAATGAATTTTGCCAGCAGCTTTTTGAGCTGAGGTGCCACGTTTGATAGGCCAGGCGCGACATTCATCTTCGCCAGCCGTTAAGAAGCTGATCAAATCCAGCAAGCTGTAAGCGGCGTGAATGAAGCGGTCACGCGCCGTTTCCGTTATGCCTAAGTCTTGCAGAAAATCGCGCTGTTCTTCGGGCGCAAGCTCGGCAATCTCCATTTCGGTCTTGCCAGCCATTTGAATCAAACCCAGATGTTTCGATGCAGCCAACGTCTTCACCTCTTCAGCAGGTTCGCTTGCCGCATCGTTTTCGCCGACGTTTAAAAGTACCAGCAAAGGTTTGAGGCTCAAGAAACGAAATCCAGCAATCATTGCCAGTTCTTCGGGTGCCAGCTCAACGTTGCGCAACAAATGTTCAGCTTCGAGTTCTTCTTTTAAACGCTCAAGTAATTCGCGCTCTCTGGTTGAATCTTTCTCTTTCTTCAAACGTACGATGCGGTTTTCAATCTGCACAAGATCCGTCAATAATAATTCTGAATCAAAACTGTGGATGTCGCGCAAAGGGTCTGCGTTTTGCAGTAAAATAGGGTTATCGAAAGCGCGAACGACGTGAACCAACGCATCCACTTCGCGCATATGTTGAACGAGTTTCGCATCCAGCCCGGTTTCGGAACGTGTTGGGTCGTCTGCCTGTGGGCCTGCAACGTCAACGAAACTGATTTCTGCAAAGGTCTTCTTCTTAGGCTGATACAAATCGACGAGTTGCTCTATGCGTCCATCCGGAACTTTAATCACACCGATATTCGCTTTCTCTTTTGCGCCGTAACCACCGACTTCGGCAGTCAATCCCGTGAGGGTATTAAATATTGTTGTTTTGCCGGAACCGGCAAATCCTACGAGTCCTACTTTCATTCAATCTCCTAAAATTAATTTATGCTGTAGTAATGTTTCGCGGATCAACCGCGTTAATGTTCGTATATCGTTTGAAATCATCTGTGTTGAAGGTGAGCAGATTATTAACCACGTGAACATTCATAGCTGCCACAATTCTCGCATCGTGCGAAGGCTTGCCCATCACTCTATGTTTAATTACAAGAGCTTCCCACTGCACAAAAATTTCAGGCGTATCAGGAAGCACTGTGAAAATTTGCTTCAACCCGTTCAGTTCATTTTGTGCTTCTTCTATGCTCAATCCTAAGCCATTGCTAGATTGCGGTCTCGTTGCCACTGCCCAAAACTCAATAAGATTTTGAGCAATAACACAAAGCTCATTCCCTTCGTTCAATAGATCATTCACAGCATTTTTTACATCTTCGTACATTGAATGAGTTTTTTGGACACTCCGCAATAACACATTCGTGTCAATAAGATAAATCATAGCTGTGAATCTTCTCTCTCCGCGTATATGCTTTGTCGACTTACTGCATAATCAGATAGAAGAGGCGCGGTGATGTAAGAATGGCTGTCAACCCACTCTCGCCACCTTTTAGCCCTTTCTTGAGGCGTCAGCTCTTCGTTGTTTTCTTCTTCCACCTTTTCGCCAATTTCAATAACGCTTTTGAGGAGGTTTTCAACAGACACGCCTCGCGCATCCGCTTCAGCAAGAATCTGCCGGGCAATTTCAGAAGTGATATTTAGATTTTCCATCTTCAGTCCTCCTTTCTTCCAGCCTGATAATAGCATAAAAAAGGCACGTAAATTCAGCGCGATTCAATCCTCAATTTGCACTCCGTAAGTCTCGCCCGGTCATCTGCTTTGGTTGTGGAATGCCTAGAATGCCTAAAATCGTTGGCGCAACATCTTGCAGCGAACCGCCTTCGATCAATTTCCCTAGATACTCATCAATCAAAAGTAAAGGCACAAGATTTGTCGTATGAGCAGTGAAGGGCTGTCCTGTTTCGTAATCAATCATCTGTTCTACATTGCCGTGATCAGCTGTGATAATCACCGTACCGCCTTTGGCGCGAATCGCCTCAACCACACGGCTTACACAAATGTCTAAAGTTTCGACGGCTTTGATTGCCACATCGAGAAAGCCCGTGTGACCCACCATATCGGCGTTGGCGTAGTTGATGATGAAGGTATCGAATTCACAGCTTTCGATTTCCTTCAACAGAGCATCGGTTAATTCATAGGCGCTCATTTCCGGTTGCAAATCATAGGTGGCGACTTTCGGCGACGGAATCAAGATTCTTTTTTCGCCTGGAAATTCTCTCTCTTCGCCGCCGTTAAAGAAGAACGTGACATGCGCGTATTTCTCTGTTTCGGCGATGCGAAGGTTTCTGATGCCGGCTTCGGCAAAAACATCGGCGAGGATTTCCTCATGACTTTCAGGACCAAAGGCTACGGGCAAATTGAAAGCGTAGTTGTACTGCGTCATACAGGTGAAAAATACATGCGATCTATCGCTGACATCAAATTCTTTAAAACCCTCTTCTGTAAATGCGCGAGTGATTTGACGGGCACGGTCGGCGCGAAAGTTAAAGAACACCACACTATCTTTGTCTTTGATCGTGGCAACAGGCTGTTTATTTTCGTCAACCAGTATGATCGGATGCATGAATTCGTCTGTGATGCCTTCTTTATAATATTCACGAATCGCATCAACAGCATGTTCTCGTTCTCTGCCCTCGCCACGCACCAATAATTCGAAAGCTTTCCCGGTTCGTTCCCAACGCTTATCTCTGTCCATCGCATAATAGCGACCAATAATAGTGGCGATTTTTCCGATGCCATATTCCTGGATCTTGTTTTCAAGTTCGGCAACAAATCCTGCGCCTGAATCGGGCGCCGTGTCTCGTCCGTCCAGAAATACGTGAACGAATACGCGCTCAACATTTCTCTCTTTCGCCATTCTCAACAGCGCGTAAATATGCTCTTGATACGCATGAACGCCGCCCCAACCCACCAGTCCCATCAAATGCAGAGCTGAGTTATTTTCATTGGCATGATTCATCGCCTGCATCAGGACTTCATTATTAAAAAACTCGCCCGTTTCAACAGCCACGTCGATGCGCGAAATATCCATCTGGACGATGCGTCCCGCGCCCATATTTAAATGCCCGACTTCGCTGTTGCCCATCTGCCCTAGCGGCAGTCCTACAGAACGACCTGAGCCATCAATCAAGGTATGCGGATAATTTTCAAACCACTCATCGAAGTGCGGCGTGTTGGCTAAAGCAATGGCGTTGCCTTCGGTCTTATCCGAATGACCGAAACCATCAAGAATGATTAGAGCCAGCGGCGTATTGTTAAACTTCTTCAAAATAATCTCCTGATAAAAAGTTAGACTGATTTTCCTGAACCTACTTTCACTCGAAACGGTCTCCAGCCTCCGGGCGGGTCCCATTCTCCTTCTCCACTAATCAATTCATCATCTATTTGAAATATTAAAACACCATCAACACCCAACGTATCACTCACCCATTGAAGATTCGCGTTTCCATCAAAGCAAAATAGTTTTCTAGCGGATGCGGCTAACAAAATTTTTTCCGTGGCGTATAGATGCCCAAAGTAACTGTCAAGATTTACGGTTTTCGCGTCGCCCTTTTCCAGGTCTACGAAATGAATGCCATCATCCCATCCGATGATTACGAAACCTTGCCAAATGATTGCGTCACGAAACGCTGAATTGTTATAGCCGTAAAGATCAATTCGCATTCGCGGTACATCATGATCATCAACCACGACAAAGCCATCGGCGGTTCTGAGCGTCTTTGGCACTTCGACTACTCGAACCGGCTCCATCTCAAGCCAAGGTGAAGTAATGGTACTTTGAAAATTGGCGTTCATTGCGCCGGGCATTTATTTGATAACCTCAAGCTCGAAATAAATCTCTTTGCCGCGCACGATGGCATTCAAATACTGCTCCCAGAATTTGCGCAAGAAACGCATCCGTGGATAGCGATTATCGAGGTTCACAAAAAATTCAAAGCCGAAAATCTTCCACAGATTCAAAATCGTCACTCGCACTGACGCTTGTCGAAAGCGCACATCAGCATAGAAATCAAAAACCTCGCGGTCCTGGGTCAGATTGCGAAACGAATAGCTGTTCAAATGATTGCGATGCGTCAAATCGGTAGCAAAATCAGGATTCGTCCAATGCGGCGCGACCAGTTTCACAAAGCCGCCGGCTCGCGTAATGCGATGCAATTCGCACATCACCGCCAACGGGTTGGCTACGTGTTCAATGACGTGACGGCCGATCACTTCATC